>JBBATT010000024.1:0-14117 GCA_040398605.1 Chakrabartia sp. | reverse complement strand
TCCGACTGCGCGCTCGATGGCATAGAATTGCGATGGGAGGTCCCTGCGCGTCAGCCGGTCTGCGAGCATCAATTGCCGGTCGCCTTGCTGGGCTTTGCCGGATCCTTGTGATGCCAATCCTAGGGTTCTGAGTGCGACGGCATTGGTCGGTTCGCGCCGCAAAGCCTCTCTGGCAAGATCAGCGGCGTTGCGAAAGCGTCCATCTTCGACACCGTCCACAAGTGCCAGTTCAGCGGCGCGCGCCTTGGTTTTTGCGTGCCAGGGCGCGATGGCTTCTGCCGTCTTATAGAGTGAGGACGTGCCAACGGCAGACGCGAAGCCCTGAGCAAAGGCGATGCCCGAAAAGGCAAGCGCGATCGACGCCGGTATGGCGGCCCGCCGCAGCACATCTGCTGAAAATTTGGACCGCGCCACGCGTCGTTACTCCGGCCTACCCAGATTTCCGGCGGTCGGATCCGTATCCATAGCCATAATCATAGGTGAAGGCCGATTTTTCGGACCGGAACTTCGTCAGCGCGACGCCGATGAGATGGCTGTCTACGCTCGCAAGGCGTTGCAACGCGGATAGTACCTGATTGACGCGGGTTGCATGGGCCTCGATGACATAAATCGTCGCTTCCGCGCGGCTTGATACGATGAGCGCGTCGGCAAGGCCAATGACAGGCGGAGAGTCGAGCACGATATGGTCAAAGCCATGCGTGGTTGCCAGTTCGTTCAAGAGCCACGGCAAGCGATCGCTGGCGAGAAGTTCGGCAGCACTTGGCGGCATGGGACCGGCCGGTAATATGGTAAGGCCCTTCTCCGGACCCGCAATGAACATCGAGCCGATATCGCCTTGGCCTGACAGCGCGTTGCTGAGGCCCGCCATATTTGGTGCCTGCACGAGAATATGGACTGACGGCGACCGCATGTCGCAGTCGACGAGTAATGTCTTTTTGCCTGAACTGGCAATGAGCCGTGCTAGAGCATAGGCGGTCGTGGATTTCCCTTCCCCCGGGCGCGTGGACGTGACGGCGATGGTCGCTGGAATGCCATGCGTCGTCGTAAAGGCGATGGTTGTCCGCAAAGAGAGATAGGCTTCGCTGATCGCCGATTTTCGATCCAACAACATAGTGGGAATATCCTCCACTTCGCTGTCGCTCTGCGGAATGACGCCCAGCACGGGCAGTCCCAAAGCGCGCTGCACGTCGGTTGGATCGCTGACCGCCACGTCGATCTGCTCCCAGATTACCGTGAGTGCAAAGCCGACCATTGTGCCGCCGATAAGGGCAAGGAACAGGTTGAACGGGATGTTTGGTTTGGATGGCGCGGTCGGAACGTCTGCTTTGTCGACAATCGAAACGTTCGTTCGGTTGGCCCCACCAGCCACGCCAATCTCTTTGTAGCGCTGCAACAGGGCATCGTAGAGTTGGCGGTTCGTGTCGACCTCGCGCTTGTAAATGTTGTATTGAATGCCGGCACGTTTTTCTGCCAGCAGACGGGCAGTTTGATCGCCAACCGCCGCGCGCAGGCGGCTTTCCCGCCCGGCGGCTGCCGCATAGGCGGCGTTAAGTTCGCGTGAAGCTGAGGATTGAACATATCGTTCCTCAGTTGCGATTGACCGGTCGAGCTGGTTCAATTGCTCCTTCAAAGCCAGCGCTGCGGGGTAGCCCGGTTCAAACTGAACCAGCAACTTTTGATATTCGGCGGACACCTCGGCGCGCCTTTGACGCAAGACTGAGCTGGCGCCGGAAATGCCGGCCTCGCTTGAACCCGACATAAAGCCTGCGCTGAGCGACGCTTGAGCGGACATCCGGTCTGCAATGGCCTTGTTGAGCTCGGCCGTCAGGGACGCCAGCCCTTCCTCGTTCAGAGATTTGCTCTCGGTTGAGGTCCCGTTGGGGCCTTGCACTTCCACTGCGACAATCCGCTGTCTTGCTGCATAGTCAACGGAAAGGCGTTCCGATTCCTCTAACTTCTGGCGGGTAGACGCCAATCGGTCTTCAAGGAACTTCCTTGCGAAACCCGTTTCATCAAAACCACGCTGAATGTTGGACTGGATGAAGGCTTCTGACCACGCATTGGCGATTTTGGCCGAAAGGACTGGATCAGGACTGGTAAAGCCAATCTCCACGAGGCGTGACAGGCGCACGGGCGAAACTGTTACATTCCCGAGCAATATGGCCCGTGCCTGCGCAACTTCCGCTGTTGTGCCGGCCGCATTCCCTACAATTTTTGTCGACAGCGCATTCCCATCCATGGGCGCAAGGCCGAAGGCGTCCCTGAACTGCGGGTCACGCGTGAGCTTCAGGTTCACCACGACAAGTTCTGCCAGTCGCCGTGACTTCAGCAGCCCATATTGTGTTTGATAAAACTCCTGATCTGCGGACGTGACTTGGCTACGGACGCCTTCCACGTTGAGGATCCTCGCATTCTCGCGCTGGATCTCAACGGTCGATGTCGCTGTGTACTGTCGGGTAGCAAGCATGCTCAGAACGAGGCCGAGCACAAGTGCGATGGCAACGGAGCCGATTACCGTCCATTTGCGGCGCTTGATGATCCGCCAATAGTGCGAAATCAATGACAATTCCGGCGCAAGTTCCGCGCTTCTCGCTGTGTTCGCTAACCCATTGCCGCCGGTTATCGCCGCAAAGGAGGTTGGGTCCATGGCACCCATTTTATCAGTCACAGACAAGAATTCCTTGCGTTGGCTTAGCGGGTCAGAAGGATGATGATCGGAGTCAGAAGAGCGGGAGCGACCTGGATCAGATCCTTGAATAGACGGCGGGCTTTGGAGTCGCCGACGACAACAATGTCGTTCGCAAAGACGGCAGGGTCACTGTAGGTGCCCCGGCGGATGGCTTTGAGGTTGTAAAGGCCGGCGTAGCGCTGTCCTTCGATCGTCCTAAAGATGACAACGTCCTGCAATTTGGCGTTCTCGCTTACTCCGCGTGCGCTTGCGACAGACCGCATCAGCGTCATGTCTCCAAGCACTGGATAAGTGCCTGGTTGGACCACTTCGCCGTCAACCGTCACAATTTGGCTGACGATTTCCTTCACGTTCACCGTCACTTGAGGATTGCGGACATATTGCGCGCGAAGACCCGTTGCGATTTCTGCGGCTAGTTCGCCGGGGGTTTTGCCGGCGGCCATGATGACGCCAACCAGAGGCACGGAGATATTGCCGCTGATGTCGGCCTGAACTTCGCTGCTTAAATCCTGAATGCCGTAAACAGTGTATTCGAGCTTATCGAGCGGACCAATCCTGTAGGGGCGACTGACGCCGACAAGGTCTGCCGGCGTGGGTTCGGGGAGAGATCCAATGCGGGAGATGGGCGCGGATTCCGTTGAATCTGCTTTAGCAACTGCGCTCCAGCCCAAAGATAAGAACAACGCAAAAAGGCTCATAATTACGCGGCGCAAGACAGCTATTCCTTTAGGATCGTTCTCAGACAGCGGCCTTAGCCATTCTGCCACATTGGTTCAACCCGGTTGCATTGCGCTGAGGCGGGAATTCTCGATTGCGGCCTTACTTTTAACGACCAATGCGCGTGATCGTTTAGTCGGCCGCGGTGTCTGAGTGTTGAAACGACCAGAGCCAAAACATTGAAAGTCCAGCAATAAAGCCAAGAACTGGAGTTCTGAGGGGGTAGTCCGTGGCGGAGCCGATGAGCAGGACGATGAGCATTAGGGAACTGGCGCGTGCGTAAAGTGCACGTCGCGTGAAGGCAGTGCCCCAGCTTCGCCAGCTGCGATATGCGGCCAAGATGGCAGCAAAGAGTCCGATAACAGCGAGCGCCAACGACGCCGCACCGCCTTCGATCACGATTTCGATCAGATCATTATGTGCGTGATTGAGGTAGCTCAGCGTCAACCCCGCGTCGGGTTCGTGGATTTTATAAACTTCAGGAAAACTGCCAAAACCTGTTCCCCAAGGGAAATAAGTTCCGGCAATGTCAATCAAGGGCCCCATCAGTTTCAGTCGGCCCTCGCTCGTCAGGCTCGTTTCCGAGAATCGGCTGACACTTTCTAGGCTTCGTGACGTAAAAAACGCCACGCCCGCAGCGATCAAAACGCTCCCGATCCCCAAACCAAGCTTTAAGCGCGCCAACCGCCTTTCGCGCCGCTGGTTGCGGCCGTCTCGGCGGGGCGCCGCCTGAAGGAGCGACCAATTGAGGGCCGAGGCGCCGAGCACGCTGAACAAAAAGGCGATGAGGCCAATGCGCGATCCGTTGACCAATGCCGCGACGAGGCAAAGCAGGAAGACCGAGAACAGGGCCGGCTTAAAGAGCACATGCTTCGTAAAACGTGTGTCCCAGCCTCTTAGGATCGCAACCAGCAAAATGGGTGCGAGTGCGAGGAAGATGGCCTGATGGTTGCGGTTCGCAAAGAAGCCCACGGGGGAGCCGATATTGGTGACCTTGTAAAAATAGAGGCCACTGTATGGGGCGCCGACCTGCAACAGGCCGAGAATCGAGCTCATCAGAATGAGCGAAAGCAATGCCAATGCGAGATAATGCCACTGTGCGCGTGTCGTCAGCGCAAATGCAGCTCCGGCGCTTACGGGCACAACCAGTCCCAGTAAGGAAGAGAATGTGGAGTCGGGGACAAGGCTAATCGGTCGCCAAGTTCCTGTCAGCCCGGCGGCTGCATCAATCTGAGTGAACAACGAGCGCCCGGGGAGGTTCTGCCAAAGAGCCGGAGGGAGTGGGATAAGCTGAGCCGCCACAATCGCCAGCATGGCCGCGAGGATCCAGATCGGTGTTTTGGGCAGCGGCGCGGCGCTTGCGCGATGGAACCATGCAAAGGCGATCAGCGCGGCGGCTGTGCATTGGACAACGATCTGTGACAGCACGTCGACGCGGGACGCGCCGCCGAACACGCTGATGACAACTGTCGCGGCAATTGCCACAGCGACGTTTTTAAACCTGAGATGTTTCTTGGTCGCCATTAGCTTTTGAACGCCTGAACTGTGCTTCGAATGCCGTCCTCAACTGTCTGCACTGGGAGCCATTCAAGTTTATTTAACGTGCCACGTCCATCCACCTGAAGGTTGCCAGCGAGACGAGAGAACATGTCTCCTTTGCCCAGCATGCCTGCAAGGAAAGACATGGGCCCAAGCGGAAACGGCACAATGAGCGCCTTCCGCTTGGCAGCGTCCGCAATAGCCCGAACAAGCTCCGACGTGGAGACGTCATTTAGGTCTGACGCAAGGATCGTTCCGCCCGCAGCGGCCCTGTGGACCGCAACATGGACGAGCAAATTGGCAAGATTGGCAAGCGAGATCATGCTGCGCTGATTGTTGATGCTGCCGATGGGGAGCGGGAGGCCAAGACAGGAAAGGCGGATCAGAGTGGCAAAGTTCCCTTTAACACCAGGCCCATAGACCAGCGGCGGGCGGACAATGACCAACTCCATGCCGAGACGCGATGTCATGTCCTGCGCGAGCCGCTCTGCTGCGAGCTTTGAGCGTCCATAGGCGTCTTCTGGGGCAGGGGTGTCTCGCTCCGTCAGAGGCTTACCCCGTTGGCTCCGTTCGCCCAGAGCCTTGATCGAACTCACAAAGACAAACCGTCGCGCGCCACCAGCCTTTGCCATGTCGATGGCGTGGCGTGTGCCTTCAACATTGGCCTCCATATAAGCCTGTTCAGCAGTCGCCGGATCATCGTTCATAACGTGGGCGCGGGCTGCCAGGTGGATGACAGCGTCTGCGTCAACCTGCGGAAGCATCTCCCTGCTGATATCGCCGATCACGACTTCATTTGCCAACCCGTCCGGGCGCCGGACAAGAGGAATGGCGATATGCCCCTTATGAAGTACTTCTGCGCAGACGGCGCGCCCGACGAAACCCGAAGCCCCTGTAACCGCAATTTTCATCTGCGGATCTCCAGTAGTTTGAGCGGATATTTGCTCATCACCATCAGCAAATTGGAATAGACGCCGTTGCGTCGGCATGCGCGCACGACCTCTTTGTTGATCCGCATTTTGGCTGAAAAATCGCGCGTGCTCGCCCCGCCCATCTGCATGTTGACGAAGACGTCGGGCACGTGTCGATACTGGATCAAGCCGTCCCTAAATGCCCGCACCACGAAATCAAAATCACCTGCGATGCGGTAGTCTTCCGCAAAGCCGTCAAGCGCTGTGTAGACGTCTCTGGACACAAACATACCGGGATGCGCGGGCATCCACCCCCAACGAATACGACCGGGATGAAACTGGCCGCTGTCATAGCGACGGACCAATTGGGTGAAATCCGCGTCGCGGAAGAAGGCGACATCGCCGAAGACCGCGTTGATGCCCCCTTCCGAAAAGAGCGTGCATACTTTGGCGATGACGTTCTCATCCGCATAGGCGTCATCCGCATTCAAAAAGGCAACAATTTTGCCTGTAGCAAGCGCCAATCCCTTGTTCATGGCATTGTAGATGCCGCTGTCCGGCTCTGACAGCAGGATGCCGCCAGACCTCAGGTGATCGGAGACAATGCGCTGGGTGCCGTCATTCGACGCGCCATCGACAACAATATGCTGGATTGCTGAGTGCGTTTGCGCGCGCACGGACGCCAAAGTCGCGCCGATCGTGCTGGCGGCATTCCGACACACAGTCACAACAGAAACTGTGGGCGCGCTAATTGGGTGTGCTTGTGTGATCATAGATTTCGGTTGTGCTCATGTCGTGTCATCGGATTTGCAGACGCATCAGGCGAATTAGGTTGAGGTCATCTGCTGGAGTTCCGAGTGCAATTTCTCTGCCTTGGCCAACAAGTCTTTATCGGGCGACGGCATGGACCGTTCCGGCTGCAAGGACAGCGTATCGCCTGAAATGTGGTCGGAGGGTATGCCCAGCCGCGTGCAGAGACGCCGCAGCGCGTCCGGATCGCGGCAAAGATGGTCATAGTCGATAAGTATGACCTGCTCCGAATATAGGGCGGCAATCTGGGACAGATGCCGATAAACGTTCGTCCATAAATGAAGCCAGTGATCAATACGGCCGGGATCCAGTTGCTCGGTTGCCCCTTTAAAAACGAAGGGCCGTTGGTCTGATCCAAATTCATGATGACCCAGCCACTGCATAAACTTTCCGCGGAACGGGTCAGATTTATGGAGGTCTAAGGACCGCTGGTGCTGGTGCAAAAGAGATGCTGCCTGCTGCGCGGGATCACGGAAGGGGATAATCGCTATCGAGCCCTTGAAGGAGCCTAGCAGGCTAGGCAGTCGCAATATGTGATTGTTGTTCTTTGCAAGGTAACGCGGGCGGCCATAAGCGAGGGCAACAAGGCGCATGAACTGCGCATACTTCTGCATCACGTCTGTTGAGGGCTCATGCGGCACCAGACTTGTGCGTTTGATGTAGGCATTGCCGCAGAAGTGTCTCCAGAAGACTTCCTCAATGGCTTCCGGGCTATCGAGATCGTGGAATACGCCATCGCCATGGCCTCTTTCCGCGCGCACATCGTCGCGGCGAAAGGACCGGCACAGCCGGTGCCAGACGTTCGGGGCGAGCGGGAACGGCAGATCGCGATAAGTGGAAGTGGCGAAGGCCTCGCTTGCGTAGAGTGCGCGTGTGATGACCGTCGTTCCCGCGCGTGCCAAGCCACAAACGAAAAGCGGTAGCTGCATTTCCAAATCACGCGCGGCGCGCCCAAATCGCGCACACTCGACATCAAACGACGTGTCGACGACCGCCGGGCTGCCTAGGCCGATGCGATAGAGAAGGCGCTCAGCGCCCATGACCTTATTCCTCAGAGGGCGGCGGACTATCGTCCGGTCGCCGAAAAAGTCTGCGATAAAGCCGCTTGATGGGATACCAAACGATGGCGAGAAACGCGAAAGTGACGGAGCCGAACACGCTCAGCATCATCGCGATGGCGCTGAGCCCCAAGCCTGGCCCCATATAAGCGAAAGCAGGGTCTGCCAGCGTCACGAGGCCGGCAAAGGTGAGTAACTTCACCATCGAGTTTGTCATTTGCATGTCGCTGCCTTTGCTGCCGCGATAGCTGTCGCATCCTTCTCATTGTCCAAGATACGGCTCCAGGCGAGAAGCAGCCGCTTTCCTGACTGATTTGCACTGATGTATTCCCACCGCAATTTGCCTTGCGGGTTTATGCGCAACAAGCGGCCATAATCGGTCTCTTCCACAAAGAGGTCGCCATTGCCCAAGGGCGTTCCGCGGCCTTGAGTGACTGTCATGATGTTATTTGCCCTGAATGCTGCAGTATAAGGAGAGGAGAAACCTTTGGTTGCAAGATCGTAGATTAAAAGATCGTTCGCTTGGTCGACCGTTTCGGGATTTCCAGCAATGACCCGGTTGTCGAACAGGGATATGCGCCCGTCATCCAGAATGTTGATATCGTGCTGCATGCGCCATGGGCCTTGCTGCCACCATATGACCTTCCCTGTGGAAGGGCGGTACTGAAGCAGAAGGGAGAGATGGCGCAGACTTAGAAATACGTCGCCCTTTGTCATATAGGGACCTGTGCGCAGCACCGGTTCAATGTCATTCAGGTGAAAGGCATCGGTCGAGTAAGGTTGGCCTTCGAAAAGATAACCCAACCCGTTCCGTTCCAAAATGTCAGCGAGGCTCTGTCTCAACAGCAGTTTCCCGTCAGGGGAGATTTTGGCGATCCCGTCTTCGCGATAGTCCGGCGTCACATTCTTGCGGGTCGACTTCAAGACCGTGTCGGGGACCCAAAGACTGCCATCGGCGTCGCGCTCAATCGAGTGGTGGTAAAGGCCGTCCAAAGTCCATAAAATCTTGCCGCAGGCGTCGATCCTGACGAGTGGTGCCGCGTCCTGAAACACGATGCCGCCATCGTCCATCAACAACGGATGGGAAAGGCGGTAGCGTTCCGGAAATCTGTCTCTGGCTAAATCAATCAGCGGCGACGATATCTGCGATCTGGCGTTGATGGCGTTGATGTCGGGTGCGTAGCGCCGCAGAACAGTTCCGTTCCGCATATCGGTCAAGGCAACTATGAACCGACGCGCGGCACTGTCGTAACGTGCCACCAGCACCAGTTCCGCGTCTTTGCCTGAGGGCTCTTTGCGATGCAGACCGTCACGGATTGTCGGCGCGACAACCGGCGAGAGGCCAAGTTCACGTCCATGCCTTAAGCTGTTGAGCGTGTCTGGAACAGACGCTAGGTCCAAAGCGAGTCTGCCAATGGTCTCAAATCGCGGACCTTTGGCCAGCTTATACTTTATGAGCCAGCCATAGGCAGACAGCCCCGCAATCATGGAAATCACAAAAAGGGCGAAGACCCATAATGGGATCCGCCTAAACATCAGGCGCTCAAACCAATTCATGGAAGGTTTTATCGGCCCCGCTCTAGAGAGATGAAGTCGACAATCTCATCGTTGGACTGGAACTCACGGACCAGTTCCTTCAAATGTGTTTTCATCGACACGATGTCATTCTTGTCGATGGCCTGCTGCAGGCCGGCCAGCTTGGGCGTCAGCTCCCCCCACCTCAAAAAGTCATCATGCGCTTTCATGATACGCTGGTGATGCGTCGGCAGCGGATCATCGCCTATGAGCAGTTCTTCATAAAGTTTTTCGCCGGGGCGCAGGCCGACGACGGAGATCTCGATATCTCCGTCCGGATTGCTCGCGTCGCGCACGCTCAGGCCGCTCAACTCGATCATATTTCGCGCCAGATCTGCGATTTTGACGGGTTCACCCATATCAAGAACAAACACATCGCCGCCTTGCGCCATGGCGCCGGCCTGCACGACAAGTTGGGCCGCCTCGCGGATCGTCATGAAATAGCGGGTCACATCGGCATGAGTAATCGTCACAGGGCCCCCGTTGCGCACCTGCTCGCGAAAAAGCGGAACGACCGAGCCGCTGCTGCCAAGCACATTTCCAAAGCGGACCATGGAAAACCGGGTCTTTGTCTGGCGGTCTGCCAGCGCCTGAAGGATCATTTCGGCCAAGCGCTTGGTGGTGCCCATGATGTTTGTGGGCCGCACGGCCTTGTCTGTGCTGATCAGTACAAAATCCCTGACGCCTGCGTGAATGGCGCATTCCGCCGCGGTCAGCGTGCCGAACACATTGTTCTTCACGCCTTCAACCGGGTTATGCTCGACCAGCGGCACATGCTTGTATGCGGCGGCATGATACACCGTGTCGGGCGTCCATGTTGAAAGGATGAGCTCCATCCGGTTTCTGTCTGCCACAGATGCTAGCAGAGGGACTATCTTGGTGCTCAGGCCATCAGCCTCAATAGCGCCCTTAAGCTCACGGTGAATCGCGTAAAGGGGATATTCCCCCATCTCGAGGAGAAGCAATGTTTTGGGCCGCAGCGTCAGGATCTGGCGGCACAATTCACTGCCGATGGACCCGCCTGCACCTGTCACCATAACGGACTTCCCAGTCACATTCTTAGCGAGGAGGATCTGGTTGGGTGGCACCGGATCACGGCCCAGCAAATCTTCAATATCAAGCTCCCGCAGATCACCAACTGTGATGCGGCCATGCGCCAAGTCGGCGACGGCGGGCAGCATTCGGACGGTGACATTGCTCGATTTTATGGAGTGCAGGATCTCACTGCGCCTCCGCCTGCTCGCCGACGGCATGGCCAGCAGGATGTCTGTCACCTCAAGGCGCTCGGTCAGTTGCGGTAGATTGTCCGACGGGTAGATGTTTTTGCCGTTCAGCACGCTGCCCTTCAGCAGCGGATCATCGTCCACAAAGCCCACGACATACATGTCTTCGCTGTTGGAGATGGCGGCCGCCAGCTGGCGGCCTGCGCCGCCTGCGCCATAGATCAGCACCCGGCGCCGGTCGCTCATCTTCAGGAGTGCGAGATATCCGCCACCCAGAACGAAGCGGACAACAACACGCGACATGCCGATAAAGCCGATGAGGAGCATCGGCTGAATGATCCCGATTGTCCGCGGCACGGACGTCACGCCAATCACGGTGAACACGGTTGCGTAAGCGAGCGTGTAGAGGCCGCCGGCGCGAACAATCGCGCCGAGAGCGGGCCAACCTGAATAGCGGAAAATGGCGCGATAAAGGCCATTTGTGATGAAAAGGGGGAGCGCGAAGACCAAGCTCGCAAAGATGGCAAGCCATTGAAGCCCCTCAGGAATGACCCAGTAATCCAGACGCAGGTAGAAGGCGATAAGAACCGAGGCGATGCAGGCCACTGCGTCGACCATCAAAGCGATGGCCCGCTTGGCAGCGCGCGGGATCTTCAGCATCTGTTCCTGAAATCTATCCGCCATGCACCGGTCCGCTTGCCTGATCGAGCGCCCCGATATTCCAACAATGCCAAGTCGGCAATGTTTTTAAACCATTTTGGTAATAAATATTCAGCCCAAGGCGGCCCGCCATTCCGTATTTTCCCTCAATGCACGCAGCCTTGGTCAGCCTCTATTACGGCCAGTGTTTGGCGACCTTTAGGGTTCGGCCTTGGCAGGAAGGCTTTTGGGCTTGGCGGAGAGCAACCTCATCTACATTGTCGATGACGATCAGGGCGTTCGTCTGTCGCTCGCAATGCTGTTGCGCGCGCATGGCTTTGACACGCACAGCTTTGGGGCGGGGGTCGATTTCTTTGATAGCTTCACTGCGCTCCAGCCAGCGCCAGTGCTTCTTGATTTGCACATGCCGGCGATGGACGGGATCGAATTTCTACTCGCGCTGCGCGAGCGGACGCAAATCGGCTGGCCCGTCGTCATGATGAGCGGGAATGGCGATGTGCCGTCGGCGGTGCTCTCGATGAAGCTGGGTGCTGTCGATTTCATTGAAAAGCCGATCCAGCCGGAAACGTTATTCTCGGTCATCAGCGCGGCCCAGGCGCGGCAGGCGGCGATGCACGGTAAGGCAGAGGGCCAGCCTGTCGAAAATGAAGTCCGGGAGCGGCTTTCGCCCCGCGAATTTGATGTGCTGCAGATGATCGCCCATGGCATGGCGACCAAATCCATCGCGGTGCACCTTGGCATCAGTCCGCGCACGGTGGAAATGCATCGCGCTCATATTGTGCGGCGCCTTCAGGTGCGCTCCATGTCAGAGGCGGTGGCTTTGGCGGCGCGGGCGGAGCGTGACTGACCCAACTTCAGAGAGCGGCAAAGGTCCGTCCCTCCGTGCGCTATATCGCCACTTTAGTGATGTTTAGCTGTATTTTACAGCCAATATAGTTGATTCAAGTCAAATGATGGCCGATACTCCATCCCTATAGTCGCATGGGGAGATGGAAAAGATGACCAAGCTCATTTATCTCATCGACGATGACGAGATGGTTCGGCAGTCTGCTGCCCTTCTCCTCAAGGCCCATGGCTACACGGTCGAGCAGTTTTCCAGCGGAGAGGCGTTCCTCGATATTGCCGATGCCGCTGAACCGGGGTGTATCATGCTGGATCTGCATATGCCCGGGCTTGACGGCCACCAGACGCAAGAGGCGCTGAATGCAAAAGGCATCCGCTTTCCCGTCCTGATCCTGACCGGCATGGGCGACATTGATCGCGCGGTCCGGGCGATGAAGAACGGGGCGTTTGAGTTCATCGAAAAACCTTATGTGCAGGAACATCTGCTCACCGCGCTGGACAATGCATTTGGGGAACTGGACCGGCGTGTGAATGCGTTTGGCAAGTTGGATGATGCAAAGGAGAGGATCGCAAAGCTCTCCAACCGTGAACGTCAGGTGATGCAGGGCCTGCTGGATGGCTTGCCCAATAAGCTCATAGCCTATCAACTCGGCCTCAGCATCCGCACGGTCGAAAGCTTCCGGGCGACGTTGATGGATAAGCTCTGCGTGCGCACGGTTTCCGCCGCAGTGCGCCTGGCCATGGTGGCGGGTCTGCCGTCTTTCAGTGAAGATCATCCCGCAAAAGCAGGCGGTTAACAAAAGGTTGTCGGTTCCTCCGCAAAGAGACGGTGAATTCCCCGGCATGCCTGACAAAGCCTGATTCATTCGACTCCCGCTAGACTGGCGCGACCAGATTGCGGGGGAACCGACATGTTGCACATCAAGCCTTGTGAACCAGTTGAGGCCGATATTTTCCCTGCGCCCGCCGGGCGGCTGGAAGGTGACACCCGCCGCACAGCCGCGCGCAAGCGAGTCTATCTGAAAGCAGATGCGATTGCGGTTGAGCTTGATGCAAAAGCGGACATCATCAACGTGTCTGAAACGGGCATGACGGGGGAGGCCGACGCCCGCATCATTGTGGGAGAACATGTTGAAGTGTCGTTCAGCGGGCTGCATTATGTGCCAGCGACAGTGCGCTGGGTGCACGGCCGCCGCTTTGGGCTGAAGCTGCTCGCGCCCCCGCCCTTCATTGGGTCCGCTGACGAAGATCAAACCCGCGATATTCGTCTGCTTGTTGGCCAGACGAGCCGCCGTGCGGTTGTCCGCAATGTCTCGTCGACCGGGCTGCAAATCGAAACAGACCTGCCGCTGCACACAGGGCAGCAGGTGCTGGTTAAGGTTCAGAACGGCTGGTCGATCCTGACCAAGGTGGCCTGGCTGGACGGGGTTCGGGCCGGCGTGTCCATGGTTGAACCGATGGACCTGATCAGCTTTGAGAAGACGGCCTGAGCTGCAGAATCAGCCGTTGGCCGCTGTCCAGTCGCGCTTGATCTTCTTGGCGAGGCTCCATTTGTGGACTTCGGTTGGGCCGTCATAGATGCGGAAGGCGCGGATTTCGCGGAAGACCTGCTCAACGATGGTGTGATCCGTCACGCCCATGCCGCCCATCACCTGCACACAGCGGTCTGCAATGCGCATGAGCGCTTCAGACACCGCGACCTTGGTCATGGAGCTTTCAACCGTGCCGAGCGACCCTGTGTCGAGCACAGAGGCGCACCAATTGATCATCAGTTCAGCCTGCTTCAGGTCGATCATGTTCTCGGCGAGCATGAAGCCGACGCCTTCATGGTCAACCAGCAGCTTGCCAAAGGCCATGCGGCGGTTGGCATAGTCGGTCGCGATCTCGTGCGCGCGCTGGCAACTGCCATGCCAGCGCATGCAGTGTGATAGGCGGGCAGGGGAGAGGCGGATCTGGGCGTATTTAAAGCCTTCCCCGGCTTGTCCCAGCATCTGGTCTGCCGGCACGCGCAGATTGTCGATGAGGACAGTGGCGTGACCGCCCGGCATGGAGTTATCGATAGTGTTGGGCACATGCTCGATGCGGATGGCGG
>JBBATT010000023.1:6088-14258 GCA_040398605.1 Chakrabartia sp. | reverse complement strand
GCCAGCCCTAAACCGTCAGCACAATCTTTCCGACATGGGCGCCGGATTCCATCCGCGCATGGGCGGCGGCGGCTTCTGCCAGCGGGAAGGCCTTGTCCATCACAGGGCGGAGCTTGCCCGCCTCAACGAGCGGCCAGACCGTGCGGCGCAGTTCATCCGCCACCAGCGTTTTGAATTCGACCGAGCGGGGCCGGAGCGTGGAGCCCGTCATCATCTGGCGGCGGACCATGAGCGCAGCAATGTTAATCTCGGCCGTGATGCCGCGCTGGACCGCGATGGTGACATGACGACCGTCTTCGCCAAGGCATTGGAGGTTTCGCGGCACATAGTCCCCACCAACCATGTCGAGGATCAGATGGAC
Source organism: Chakrabartia sp. (assembly GCA_040398605.1). GTDB lineage: Bacteria > Pseudomonadota > Alphaproteobacteria > Sphingomonadales > Sphingomonadaceae > Aquisediminimonas. Next base: position 13,897 of record JBBATT010000023.1, on the reverse strand, counting down.
CCCTGTGCCCCCGGTAATCTTGGCCACCGCATCCACGAAGTCTGCCGCATTATAGTTGATCGCATGGTCCGCGCCGAGGCCGAGCGCGGCCGCGCATTTGTCGTCCGACCCACAGGTGACGATAACCGTCAGGCCGAAGAGCTTGCATAGCGCAATCGCCATGGTGCCGATGCCGCTTGTCCCGCCATGGACAAGGATGGTTTCGCCTTCACTGGCATAGCCACGCTCAAACACATTGGTCCACACCGTGAAAAGCGTTTCGGGAATGGCGGCGGCTTCGTCCAGCGACAGGCCATCGGGCACGGGCAGGCACTGGCCAATCGGGGCGGTGCAATATTGGGCATAGCCTCCGCCGGCGACGAGCGCGCAGACGCGTGTGCCGATGACCGCTTGTTCCACACCGTCCCCAACCGCCACGATTTCGCCTGCGATCTCAAGACCGGGCACAGAGGTCGCGCCCGGCGGCGGCGCATACATGCCGCGCCGTTGGAGAACATCGGGCCGGTTCACACCGGCTGCCGCCACTTTGATCAGCACTTCGCCCGCTGCGGTCACAGGCACCGGCCGCAAAACGGGCTGGAGCACCTCAGGCCCGCCTGGGGCAGCTGGATCAATACAGATCATGGTCGATGGCAGGCTCATTCAACATTCCCCTTATGGCTGGACCTCGTAAGGGCAAAATCATGTTCGGGTCAACGTATCGGTCGCGTCACCGGCTTGACATCAAATCGCTTTCGAAGGACGTTTCGACCATGGATCTCGATGACCTTTTTGCCAAACGGCCCCAAGACCCGCTGACCCTGTTGGGCAAGCAAGATCTCGACCCCCTGTCGGTCGAAGAATTGGCCCTGCGCAAAGAGGTTTTGCAGGCGGAAATCGCCCGCACTGAAAGCAAAATTGCCGCCGTCGTTACCTTCAAGGCAAGCGCCGACGCCCTCTTCCGGAAGGGCGCAGGACAATGATGGGCTTGATCTCGGGGCACCGGCACCCGACATGGGTGTCTTAAGGAGCGTTTGAATGCCATCATTTGCCCGAGAACTGGAAACCACCCTGCACAATGCGCTGGGTGCTGCTGCAAGCCGTAAGCACGAATATGCGACGCTGGAACATCTCCTGCTCGCCCTCATCGATGACGTCCATGCCTCTAAGGTCATGGCCGCCTGCGGCGTGGATACCGGCGAGTTGAAAGACACTGTCTCCCACTATCTTGATACCGAACTTGAATCGCTGCGGCTGGAAGGGGAGTCTGATCCTTCCCCCACCAGCGGTTTTCAGCGCGTCGTCCAGCGCGCCATCCTGCATGTCCAGTCTTCCGGCCGGGATGAGGTGACGGGCGCCAATGTGCTCGTCGCGCTCTTCTCTGAGCGTGAAAGCTATGCCGTCTACTTCCTCCAGCAGCAGGATATGAGCCGCCTTGATGCCGTCAGCTTCATCAGCCACGGCGTCGGCAAGGGCAGCGATGTGCCGGAGCAGAAGAAGCCGGAAGGCACTGAAGAGCGCGAGGAAAAGAAGCAGCCAGCCGAGGCCAAGGGCAAGCAGGAATCCGCGCTCAAGCAATTCTGCGTCGACCTCAACGAAAAAGCCAAGATCGGCAAGGTTGATCCGCTGATCGGCCGTGGCCCCGAAGTCGACCGCACCGTCCAGATCCTGTGCCGCCGGTCCAAGAACAATCCGCTATATGTGGGGGAACCCGGCGTCGGCAAAACCGCGATTGCAGAAGGCTTGGCCCGCAAGATCATCGAAGGCGATGTGCCCGATGTGCTGCTTGAAGCCGTCATCTACTCGCTCGACATGGGCGCGCTGCTCGCCGGCACCCGCTATCGCGGTGATTTTGAAGAGCGGTTGAAGGCTGTCGTCAATGAGCTTGAAAAGCTGCCGCACGCCATCCTCTTCATCGATGAAATCCACACTGTCATCGGCGCGGGTGCGACATCCGGCGGGGCTATGGACGCGTCCAACTTGCTCAAGCCTGCACTGTCAGGCGGCCAGATCCGTTGCATCGGCTCCACCACCTATAAGGAATTCCGCAACCACTTCGAAAAGGACCGCGCGCTGCTGCGCCGCTTCCAGAAGATTGATGTGAATGAGCCAACCATCGAGGACACGATCAAGATCCTCGCCGGGCTGCGCTCTGCCTTTGAGGATCACCACAAGGTCAAATACACGCCCGACGCCATCAAGGCGGCGGTCGAGCTGTCCGCACGCTACATCAATGACCGCAAATTGCCCGACAAGGCCATCGACGTGATTGATGAAGTGGGCGCGATGCAGATGCTGGTGCCCGCCAACAAGCGCAAGAAGATGATTACGGCCAAGGAAATCGAAGCCGTGATCGCGACGATGGCGCGCATCCCACCAAAGTCGGTGTCGACCGATGACAAGAAGACGCTGGAAACGCTGGAAGGCGATTTGAAGCGGGTTGTCTTCGGGCAGGATACGGCAATTGAAGTGCTGGCCAGCGCAATCAAGCTGTCCCGTGCGGGTCTGCGCGATCCCGACAAGCCCATTGGTAATTATCTCTTCTCCGGTCCGACCGGCGTCGGCAAAACCGAAGTCGCCCGTCAATTGGCCTCGATCATGGGCATTCCGCTCCAGCGCTTCGACATGTCGGAATATCTGGAGCGTCACTCGATCAGCCGCCTCATCGGCGCGCCTCCGGGTTATGTCGGCTATGATCAGGGCGGTCTGTTGACGGATGCCATCGACCAGCAGCCGCATTGCGTGCTCCTGCTCGACGAAATCGAAAAGGCACATCCGGACCTGTTCAACATCCTGTTGCAGGTGATGGACAATGGCCGACTGACCGATCACCACGGCAAGACCGTTGATTTCCGCAATGTCATATTGATCATGACAACCAATGCCGGCGCGTCCGACATGGCGCGGGAGAGCATTGGCTTTGGCGATATCAGCCGCGAAGACATTGGCGAAGATGCGGTCAAAAGGCTCTTCACGCCGGAATTCCGCAACCGTCTCGATGCGATTGTGCCGTTCGGCTATCTGCCGCCGCAGGTTGTCACCCGCGTGGTCGATAAGTTCATCCTGCAGCTCGAACTCCAACTTGCGGACCGCGACGTCCACATCAAGCTGGATCAGGCGTCGAAGGATTGGCTGACCGAGCGGGGCTATGACAAGCTCTACGGTGCCCGCCCGATGGGCCGCCTGATCCAGGAAAAGATCAAGCAGCCGCTCGCCGAAGAATTGCTCTTCGGAAAGCTCGTCCATGGCGGCGAGGTGAGCGTCCACATGAAGGACGGCGCGCTCAACTTCGAAATTGTCGCCGCGCCCCCCAAAAAGGGCAAGAAGGGCGGCAAGGCCGGGGCTAAGGCAAGCGCCTGAACCCTGTTTGCGACTAAGCGTCATGCCAGCGCAGGCTGGCATCTGGTGTGCTCGAACATTCAGACCCCAGCCTACGCTGGGGTGACGGGGTGGCTATTTAAGACTGCCCTCAAAGATATTTCTTGAAATGCGCCAGCGCCCGTGACCAGCCGTCACGGGCCGCCGCCTCATTATAGCTGGGCCGATAGTCCGCAAGAAAACCATGGTCGGCCTGCGGATAGAGATGGATGGAGGACGGCTTCTTCCCAGCCTTAAGCGCGGCATTCATCGCCTCCACATCCCCCACCGGAATACCCTTATCGAGCGACCCATAAAGGCCCAGCACTGGCGCCTTGAGATCCGCGACCAGCTCAATCGGGTTGCGCGGCTGGAGCTCGGCCCCTGCGCCCCTGACGCGGCCATACCAGGCAACGCCGGCCTTTAGCTTTGCATTGTGCGCGGCATAGAGCCAGGTGATTCGCCCGCCCCAGCAATAGCCGGTGATGCCGATCCGTTTGGCATTGCCGCCATCGCTGCCGACAAAAGCCGTTAGCGCATCGAGATCCCCCATCACTTGCGCGTCGGGCACCTTGGAGACGATGTCAGCAAAGAGCTGCTTGAAATCGGCAACCTTGGTCGCATCGCCCTGCCGCTGATAAAGGTCGGGCGCGATGGCATAGTATCCCGCCTTGGCAAAACGGCGGACAATATCGCGGATCCATTCATGCAGGCCGAAAATCTCCTGCAGGACGATGATAACCGGCAGGTTTCTCTTACCCTTGGGCTTGGCGCGATAGGCACCCATCTGGATGCCCCCCGTCGCAAAGGTCACCATGCCGGCGTCCAGACCGTCGGCGGGGGTCGACACGACCGTTGCCGACAGCGGTTGGGCGGCCAGCGCATAGCCCGTGACGACCATGGTTCCGGCCAGCGCCTGCCTTCGGGTGACGCCCTTGTCCGCAATCCAGCTTTGATCCGGTGGGAGCGGCGTATCTTGGGCGTCAGACATGGGCGAATCTCCTTCTGGCCCTCATGCTAACGCTTGCGTCGCTATGCACAAAGTTATCTGCGCCTCTGCGCGAACATAGGGGCAAACAAAAAAGGCCCGGCAGGTTTCCCCGCCGAGCCTCCTTAATTCAATCAGCCAAAAGGCAGATTAGTTGCGGTTGCCCATGAAGCTGAGCAGGAACTGGAACATATTGATGAAGTCCAGATAGAGCGACAGTGCGCCCATGATAACCGTCTTCCCAACCATGTCTGTACCCGCCACATAGGCGTACATCGATTTGATACGCTGTGTGTCATAGGCGGTGAGGCCCGCAAACAGCAGCACGCCGATAAAGCTGATGACGAGGTTCATCGTTCCCGACTGCATGAAGATGTTGATGATCGACGCCACGATCAGGCCAACAAGCCCCATGATCAGGAACGTGCCCATGCCGGACAGATCCTTCTTCGTCGTATAACCCCACAGGCTCAAGCCAGCGAAAGCGGCCGACGTCGCGAAGAACGTCTGCGCGATCGACGCGCCTGTGTAGACGAGGAAGATTGTCGACATCGACAGGCCCATGACCGTTGCAAAGCCCCAGAAACACGCCTGCAGCGCGAAGGTCGACAGGCGGTTCATCCCGAAGTTCATCACCATCACGAACGCCAGCGGCGACAGGATGATAAGCCACTTCAAAATGCCGGGGCCAAACATGATGTTCTGGGCCGCGCCCGATGACGCGAACAGCAGGGCGACGATTCCGGTGAGCAGCACGCCTGAACCCATATAGTTGTAAACGGACAGCATGTAAGATCGCAGGCCCGCATCAACCGCGGCACTGCGAGCGCCAACATCACCTGCCGGAGCCGCGCCCACCGAACGGGGGTCTGACCAGTTAGCCATCGTAACTCTCTCCAAATAACTGCGCGGCACAATAGCCGGATGCTATGAAATATCGTGTGTTCGTTAAAAAATTCAAGCGAAACACGACATAGGACCCTGCACTTTATCGAATCGGCCCCTGTCGACCCGGCCTCGCCCAAATGACGCCCCTGTAAAACCGCTTTGAACACAGGGCATTCTCTGTAAGATTACCCCAAGATAATGAGAATGGGGGAGAGAGATGGCAGGGTCAGCCTATCGCATTTACGTGCTTGTCCTGTTGATGGTCATTTACGCCTTCAACTTTCTCGACCGGCAAGTCGTCACCATCATCGCACCTTATCTCAAAGAAGATATGGGCGTGTCCGATGCCCAAATCGGATTGCTGTTCGGCACTGCTTTTGCACTGTTTTACGCCGTTTTCGGGCTTCCTCTGGCGAAGCTTGCCGATGGCTGGAACAGGGTCCGGACCATCTCTATCGGCCTTGGCTTCTGGTCGGCGATGACAGCCGCCTCTGGCCTCGCCTCAAATTTCGGGCAGCTTGGCGCGGCGCGGATCGGCGTTGGCATCGGCGAAGCAAGCGCCTCTCCGGCCGCTTATTCGCTGCTGCAGGACTATTTCCCCAAATCGATGCGCGCCACGGTGCTCGCGCTTTATTCCGCCGGCATCTATCTCGGCTCAGGCGCCTCGCTGGTTTTTGGCGGCGTTGTGATTGAATATTGGGCCGCGCATTATAGCGCCGGCAACGCGCCCTTTGGGCTGACCGGCTGGCAGGCGACCTATTTCGCTTTTGGTCTGCCCGGCATCTTATTGGCCTTGCTCATGTGGTTCACGGTGCGCGAACCCGTCCGCGGGGCGATTGACGGCATCCCAACACCCGGCATCGCGCGACCCTTCCATGCGGTGATGGCTGAGTTTGCAGCCATGTTGCCGCCCTGGAACTGGCGTGGCTACGCCCGCATGACAGGAGCGCCCAAAACATCCCTCGCCAATATTGTGCTCCTCGCCGCTGTCGTGATGGGCGCTGTCGCCATTGTCATTGTGACCGACGGCCTGCTCCGCCCGGAAAAGCGCGCAGTTGTCGCCACCCTCAGCGGCTTCAATGTCACAACAAACATGGTGCAGTGGGGCGCGATTGGGATTGGCGTCTATTGCGTGGGCAGTTGGCTGCAGACCATCCGCCTGCGGGACCCCGCCTGCTTCGCTTTGGTCGCCAATCCGGGCTTTATCGCCTTGACCGTCACGGGCGGGCTCATGTCTTATGTGAGCTACGGCCTGTCGCCCTTCATCTTCCTCTATGCCAAAACCCAGTTCGGCGTCGGCGCAGAGGCTGGCCTGACGCTGGGCGCTATTCTCGCCATCGGCGGCGGGCTTGGCGCGACCTTTGGCGGCATCTTGGGGGATTGGCTGCGGAAGCGCACGCCAAGGGGTCGCATGATTGTGATGATGATCGCCGCCATTGGGTCCACCGTCACCATCATCGCAGGGTATAGCGTGTCCAGCCTAACCGCGTTTTACTTGCTGACCGCCGCAAATGTGTTCGTCCACATCATGTGGCTTGGCCCTTGTGCCGCCTCGATTCAGGATCTGGTTTTGCCCCGCATGCGCGGCACATCCACAGCGGCCTTCTTCCTTGGCACGACGATCCTTGGGCTAGGCCTTGGGCCTTATATTGTCGGCCTGTCCAGCGACGTGTCCGGCGACCTGCGGCTGGCATTGATGGGCACCATCATCGTGATGCCGATCATCCTCGGTTGCATCCTGCTCGCCATGCGCCGTGTGCCCGATCTGGAGAGGACCGTCCTCGACCGGGCCCGCGCGGCGGGAGAGCCTGTTTAACGCGGACGCAGAACACCGCAGAGGATGCGCTTGCCGCTTTTGCCCGAAGGGTCGGTCATTTCGTCATCCGCATCGGCATGGAGCACAACGGCTGCGCCATCCGCATCCAGCAAAGGCGTGTCACCCGAAGCGATCAAGCCTGCGCCAAGCCATGTCTTCAGCCGCCCAGCGCCTCTCGCATTGGCGATGAGGTTGGGGGCATCGCCAGCATGGGGGCCTTGCGGATTCTTATGGCCATGTTGATGCGCCGTCGGGTTCCAATGCCCGCCCGCCGTCGCAAAGTCCGGTGCCTCACACTTGCCAACGGTGTGAACGTGCAGGCCATGCGGGCCTGCCGTCACACCGTTTACCGAGACATCAAGCCAAAGGCCGTCGGTTGATTCGGTGACGATGGCCGTGCCTGCGGGCTTGCCTGTCGCATCCACCAAATCAGCCACGGCGGCGGCCTTCGTCCCGCCCGAAACGCTGGGCACACAACCGGCAACCAAGAGCGCACTAAGGGACAGGCTGATCAAAATTGGGGACTTCATAAAACATCTCCGGGGCAACACATTGCAAATAGTGTCGGCCACATTTTACCGATACTCAAGACCGTCTATGCATAAGCTATGTGAAATGCGGCATCGGGCCGCCATGAAGGACATCAGATGGCCATTGTCGTAACAGGCGTTGCAGGCTTTATCGGCTCTCATGTGGCGCGCGCGCTGCTGGCGCGGGGAGAGCGTGTTGTCGGCATCGACAATCTCAACGACTATTATGACGTCCAGCTCAAGCGCGATCG
>JBBATT010000023.1:0-5988 GCA_040398605.1 Chakrabartia sp. | reverse complement strand
TTGTCGGCATCGACAATCTCAACGACTATTATGACGTCCAGCTCAAGCGCGATCGGCTGGCCGATATCGCCCATCCGCACTTGGCCTTCCACCAGACCGATTTTGCGGATCATGCCGCACTTGAAGAGGCGCTGCACGGCGTGGAGATTGACACCATCGTCCACCTGGGTGCCCAGCCGGGGGTGCGGTATTCGCTGGTCAACCCGCGCGCCTATCTCCAGTCCAATCTTGCCGGCCACCTCAACATGCTGGAAATTGCCCGCCATCGCGGCGTCCGGCAAATGGTCTATGCGTCGTCGTCGTCCGTCTATGGCGCCAATCGCGATCTGCCGTTCAGGGTGACGGACCGGGTCGATCATCCGATCTCGCTCTACGCCGCGACCAAAAAGGCGGATGAGTTGATGAGCGAAACCTATGCCCACCTCTTCCGCATTCCCCTTACGGGCCTGCGCTTCTTTACCGTGTATGGGCGATGGGGCCGGCCGGACATGGCGGTATGGGGCTTTGTCGAGCGCATTTTGAGCGGCCAGCCGATTACAGTCTATCATCAGGGGCAGATGCGGCGGGACTTTACGCACATCAATGACATCCTCGCTGGCATTCTCGCCGCGATTGACAGGCCGGTCATCGATGATGGCACCGAAAAGGCGGGCGGCAGCGTCTCTCCGCACCGGCTGTTCAACATCGGCAACAACCAGTCCGAAGAGCTGATGAAGATGATTGCGGTCGTCGAGCAGGCCTGTGGGCGCAAAGCGGAGATTGACTTTCAGCCGCTTCAGCCAGGCGATGTTCTCGAAACCTATGCGGACATTTCGGCCATTGCGGACGAACTCGGCTTTGCGCCTTCGACCCCAATCGAAGTCGGCATCCCCGATTTCGTCGACTGGTATCGCGCCTATCGCGGGCGCCCGACTTAGTCGGCGGTTGGCCGTCCGATCGAGCTGTAACGCAAGCCGTGGCGACGCGCCTCTTCCGCCTTATAAACGTTGCGCAGGTCAACCAGCACCGGATTGTTCATGACCTTGGCGATGCGGGCGAGGTCAAGCGCGCGGAAAGCATCCCATTCGGTCACCAGTGCAAGGGCATCCGCCCCTTCGGCCACGGCATAGGGGTCTGAAGTGAACGTGACGCCGGGCATAACAGACTTGGCCGCCTCCATGCCTTCGGGATCATAAGCGATCACATTTGCGCCCGCATCCTGCAGGGCTTGGGCAATGGCAATGGACGGCGCATCGCGCATATCATCCGTGTTCGGTTTGAAGGTCACGCCCAACAGGCCAACCGTCTTGCCGCGGGCTTCGCCACCCATGGCCTGAATGATTTTCCGGCCCATGGCCCGCTTGCGGCTGTCATTGACCTGCACGACCGCCTCCACAATCCGCGAAGGCACGTCATGATCTTCGGCTGTCTTCAACAGCGCGAGCGTGTCCTTCGGGAAGCAGGAGCCGCCATAGCCCGGGCCCGCATGGAGGAATTTGGAGCCGATACGATTGTCGAGGCCTATGCCCCGTGCGACATCCTGCACATCGGCTCCCACCGCTTCGCACAGGTCCGCCATTTCGTTGATGAAGGTGATTTTCGTCGCAAGGAAGGCATTCGCTGCATATTTGATGAGTTCTGCTGTCCGGCGTTCGGTAAACAAAAGCGGCGCTTGGTTGAGGTAGAGCGGGCGGTAAATATCCTGCATGACCAATTTGGCGCGCGCATCTGTGGTGCCGATGACAATCCGGTCTGGCCGCTTGAAATCGGAGATAGCCGCGCCTTCGCGCAAGAATTCCGGGTTGGACACAACCGCGACTTCGGCGCCCGGAGCCGCGTCCCGCAAGATGCGCTCCACCTCATCGCCGGTGCCGACGGGAACAGTCGATTTGGTGACCACCACCAGCGGTCCGGTAATGGCCGACGCAATATCGCGCGTCGCTTGATAGACGTAGGTAAGGTCGGCATGGCCATCGCCACGCCGTGACGGTGTGCCCACCGCGATGAAGACGGCGTCCGCACCGGCAATGCCGGCCTTGAGATCCGTTGTGAAGGACAGACGCCCGCTGGCGACATTGCTCGCCACCAGTTCAGCAAGGCCGGGCTCGTAAATCGGCATGACGCCACTCAACAGCGCGTCGATCTTGCGTTGATCAAGGTCGACACAAATAACACTGTGCCCGAAATCGGCAAAACAGGTCCCGGAAACGAGCCCGACATACCCAGCCCCGATCATCGTAATTTTCATAACAGCCTATCCATCAGCAAACCGGACGTCTCCACCCGTATTCAAGATCTAAGTCGAAGATATTACCAACTCAATGAATGGCCAAAGAAAAAGGGGCCGACCAAAAGGCCGACCCCCCAATCTTTAGCCGTAAGGCGTCAGGTCAATTACTGACCCGAACCCGGACCGTAGGTGATTTCCACACGACGGTTCTGCAGTTCGCGAACACCGTCAGCGGTTTCGACGCGCGGTGCGCCTTCACCAAAGGCCTGCGTCGCGATTACGCCACCGGGGACACCCTTACCTTCAAGGTAAGAACGAACCGAGGTGTTGCGACGCTCGGACAGGCCGAGGTTGTACTTGGGCGTGCCCGACTTGTCGGCGTGGCCGGCAAGCATGACCTGCGCGTTACCGCAATCGGCATAGGCCGTCACAGCATTGTCGAGGATCGACGCCGCTTCAGCCGTCACGTCCGACTTGTCCCATTCGAAGAAGACAATGTACGGCCCCGGTGCGCATACAGCAGCTGCCACTGGCGGCGGCGGCGGAGGTGGTGGCGGGGGAGGCGGAGGCGGCGGGGGAGGCGGCGGCGGTGCAGCCGGCTCACCAAAGTTATAGACGAGGCTGCCGAGCAACGAGTGCGAACGGTAGCGCGACGCGGCGGAGCGGCCAATACGGTCAACCAGTTCAACGCTGCTCTGATTGAAGAAGCGATACTTCAGGCCGATGTCCCAATTATTGCCGAGCGGCACGCGCACGCCAGCAATGGCCTGCCATGCAAGACCGGTGTCGGAATCATCAAGGAAGTCCGGACCAGCAGGATTGATCGAGTAACCAGCCTTGGTGCGCGCAACACCAAAACCACCCCCGACATAGCCGTTCAGCGCATCATCAGGACCAAAGTCGAGAAGACCGTTGACCATGAAGCTCAGGTTGCTGGCCGTTCCGCCGGCATCCTTGAAAGCGCCAGCGGCAGCAGGAGACGCAGCCGGGCCCGACGGTGTCGTGAGCTGTGACGACCAAGCCGTCAGCGAGGCTTGCTTATAACCCACTTCTGCTTCGAGGCGAAAACCACCGAAGTCATAGCCAATAATAGCGTCGGCGTCATAACCTTTGGTCAAATCGGCCTTAGCATTGTCATTCACGCGGTTAACGTCAAAATTCTGATCTTCAACCAGCGACGGACCGGCTTCGACACCGATATACCATGCATCGTCACGCGCCAGCGCGGGAGTAGCCATGGCGGTCGATGCGAGCACTGCTACAAGAGCGAGCTTCCGCATAATAAATCCCCTTTCTCAATTGTCACTTTGGACAGCAAAGCGGTCCTAACTGATGCCATTCTGACGTGCAAGGGCACATTAGCGGGAAGTGTTGCGGAAAAGCCTCAGTCTAAGTGGAATATTATTGCGCCAGTTTAGTTTGAGATCAGGCCATGGGTTTGCAATGCTGCGATTAATTCGGAGAGCCGCCCGCGGCACTCGGCGTCGACCACTGCGCCGCCCGAAGGCGCAAAAATGGCGGCGCCCCGTGGCCCCACAACCTGCTGGCCGCCGATTCGCAGGCTCGCCGCGGAAAGATCCGAAGACCAACTTCCGCTGATGTGACGCAGCAAAACGCCTGTTGACCGCTGCCAAATCTGAAATCCATCAAAGGGCTCGACAAAGCGCCAGCCACCCTGCGTCCATTGGGCAATGGCGCCGGCATGGCCGGACCAGTCCCCCGCAGGCGACAAGGCCACAAGCCAACATGCCCCTTCGGCCGGAGACGCAGGCGGAGTACCCAAAATGTCCTCAACAACACATTGAACGCAGATATCGAGGCGCTGAAGCGCCTCATTATGCGTCACCTCCTTCTGGGCCTGGGCAACATGAAGATAGGGAAGGGAAAGGCGCGGTGTGTGGTCCGACATAAGATGTCCTTTGCGTCTTAAATGGAATTAAATGGGAAAGGCTTTTATCGCCGGATCAGACAGGGCGAATCGCCCAATCTGATGGACGCTGATGGTGATTGAGGTCACCCCTGCCCCGCGCATGTCCGCAAGTTGGGCAGCGGGGAGCAGATATTGCGGCTGAGAGAGCGTCTCGCTGAGGCTTATGACCGCTGGCGATGCCGCGATCTCGATCCGATAAAGCTCAGACTCTTCGGCGAGGGGGACATCGATGCCGTCCGGCCAGCGCCAGCCCTCACGGCTCCGGCGGACCCATTGCATGGCGGCTGACCCATCTGGACGCAGGATCAGGCGAAGATGGACCGGGGAGAGTGGCCTTACCGCCGCACCAATGGCAGACAGGCTGGCCGTCACGCCATCCCTGTCGCCCACGCCCTTTGCCATCACGTCAATGCTGCTGGCACCCGCTGGCACGGACAAGGTCGTCAGCGTCTCTGGATCAAGCAGGAGAAACGGCTCGTCCGCGAGGTGATCCGCGATGCGCGCCTCCGTGCCCCGGCGGCCCCGCAACAGGCGCGACAATATCCATCTGCCCGGTGCGACGCGCGCGGCCATCCCAAACTGGAGGATCTCGCCCCCAACCAAAGCAAGGCTCGCACCTGCCCAAAGGGCATCGTCGCTGACATTCAGGAGTGACATGCCGTCATGCAGCAGATCAACCGTAATAGCGTTGCGCACATCCATCAGATGCGGCGACGCCGCACCGAGCGGACTACGCACCAAGCCCATTATGGCCGGTGCCGCGGTGCGGCCGCGGTCTTCCCATGGCGCGGTGGGGCCCGTGCGCTGCATCAGCACAGCAGACGGCCAGCCAGACGTCACGCCTGCTGCTGCCGCCACGACCAAAGGCGCGGTGGCCGCTATGTCTTGAACTGAGGGCAGATCTGCCAGGAGAAGCTTGGTTGGGCTCGCCGCGCGGTCCCTCTCAGACACAATCCGTCCGCCATCCACCGGGACAGTTGCGGGGGACACGATAGTGCGGGGGGCAAGCGAGACCACGATACACATACCGTCCAATGCGACAGACCGGATGCGCCAGAGTTGGCCCTGCAACATAAGCGACGCCGCTGGCCACGCCGCCAAATAGCGCCAAGGGAGACGGACTTCGGTAGACATCATCTCCCGGCGCGCGGCAAAAAGGCGTTCGCGCGCCCAATGCGCCGCCTTATTTGCCTCCAAGGCAGCGGGCAGGTCGATGTGGAGTACTTTGCCGTTTGCGTGCAGATCAATCGCCTGAAGACCGGGCTGATAATCTCGCACGAGGTCAGCAAAGCCCAGCTCCACGCGTGACGGAAGGCTGTCTGCTGCACCGCGCTTTTGGTGCAGGCGCGGGCCGCCGCTTAAGTCAGTCGCAGCGCCCAGATCTTCCTCAGCGATCAGGGTGACCGGCAGGTCAGTTCGGCCAACATGCAAAGCGGTGCCGCGATCGGTCCAGTCCAAAGCGGCGATGTCGTTGAGCGGCGCGATGGCCGCAGCGGCGGAGGTGCCATCGGCCACATAGCCCTCAAGCGTGATGTCCGACGCAACATCGATGTCCTCTCCGGCAAGGTCGACAAGAATATCTGCCACCGCCACCGGCCCGTCATCGGCAAAAACTTCAAAGCTCAGATTGGGGATGCGGTTGCCGAAGCTTTCCAGCGCCATATCTTCGAACACAGCATAAGCCCGGCCGCGATAGGCAGGCGCTGCCGCCCCCTCCGCCGATGCAATTAGAGGATCAACCAGCTGGTCCGCTGCGCCGCGATGAACCCTAAAACCCGTTTCAATCTTGAAGTCGCCGGCCGCCCCACGCAGCAATGTGCCATCGGCCCAGATACGCCCACTGCTGCGG
>JBBATT010000022.1:0-15123 GCA_040398605.1 Chakrabartia sp. | reverse complement strand
GAAGGGGGCGATCAGCTCCGCATTGGCGCCGATGCCGTTGAAGAACAGGACGGGCAGCGCGTTTTCGCCTGCTTCTCCCGCATCCCAATGGGTCACACAGACGTCGCGACCGTCGACAGACGCCATATGCGTCTCAGCTTTTGCGCGGCTCATAGGTCTATCTTTCTTCAGTCGAATACATATTGGCCAGGGGCGGCCCCGACAGGCGGATGGGCCTTGCTGCCCAGCTCTGAGGGTGCGGCCTTCTCTGCGCCAGCCCGCGCCTTAAGCCATTGTGCCCAATGCGGCCACCAGCTTCCGGCTGTCTCTTCTGCCTTGGCCATCCATTTTTCCGGCGTCGGCGGGGCCTTGCCATTGGCGCGGTAGAATTTCGCCTTGGGGTTGCCCGGCGGGTTGAGCATCGCCTGAATATGGCCGGAGTGGGAGAGGACGAACTCGATATTCTTGGACCCGAACAATTGGGTGGAGCGGTAGCTCGCCTTCCAAGGCGTAATGTGATCGGTCACGCCCGCCACGATGTAGAGATCGCTCGTCACCTTGGTCAGGTCCACCACATGGCCTGCGATCTCGGCTGTCCCGGGCTCGGCAAAGGGCTGGTTGCCGTAAAGGTCCAGATAGTCGGAATGGAGCTGGGCGGGCAGGTTGGTCGCATCATTGTTCCAGAACAGGATGTCGAAAGCGGGCGGATCTTCCCCTAAAAGGTAGTTGTTGACCACATAGTTCCATACAAGGTCATTGGGCCGCAGCCAGGCGAACATGCGCGAGAGCGAGGCGCCGTCGAGCACACCGGCCTTGCGCGACCGTTGGCGGGCGAGTTCAATGCCATGTTCAGACACCAGTGAGCCGACTTCGCTGTCGGTGATTTCGGGTTTCAGCACGCAAACCATCAGCGAGACAGCATTGACGCGCTTGTCGCCCTTGGACGCGAGCTTGGAGAGCATCGCCGACATGGTGATCCCGCCGGAACAGGCGCCCGAGACATTGATCTGCTTGGCCCCCGTCACCTCACAAATGACGCCAATCGCTTCGATGATGCCGTCGACATAATTGGCAAGGCCCCAATCGGCATGCTCCTTGGTCGGGTTGCGCCAACTGATGAGGAAGGTCTGCTGCCCGTTGGCCAGCAGAAAGCGCACGATGCTTTTGTCCGGGCTCAGATCGTTGACATAGGCCTTGTTGATCTGCGGCGGGATGATGAGCAGCGGCGTTTCATGCACGGTCTCGGTCGCAGGCTTGTAATGGATGAGCTCCATCAGCTCAGTGCGATAGATGACGGCCCCCGGCGTGCAGGCGATGTTCTCACCGATCTTAAAGGGCCGCTTGTCGACCTGCGAGACGAGCATGTCGTTGTTGACGATGTCGTCATAGGCGTTTTTGAGCCCGCGGATCAGCGAGGCGCCGCCGGTTTCCGCGGCCTTTTTCAGCGCAGCCGGGTTGCCCGCCAGCGAGTTGGTGGGGGCAAGCGAGTCGATCACCATCCCCGCCACGAAATGCGCGCGGGTGCGTTCCAACTCATCCAGTTCCAGATCACCGATGAAGTTCTTCACGCCCTTTTCGGCGGCGAGGTAATATTGCATTCCCGCTTTGAAGAACGGGTTTTGGTTCCAGGTGGCGTCGGCAAAGCGGCGGTCCTTGGGGTTGGGGGCAATGTCCGACTTCATCGTGATGATTTTGATGACATCGTCGGCAAAGGATTTGCTGTGTTCGATGACCTTGCCCGGTTGGGTTGCGGTGGCTTTCAGCATCACACCCACCGCGCCGATCAAATCCTCCTTGGCCAGCCCGACCAAAGGATTGAGCGCCACGCCCGCATCTGCCGCCTCTTCGAGGCCTTTCGGCATTTTCGCCATGTCCCCTCCTACGCATATTTTTTATGTCGGGGGAGGATCATCGTCTTTTCCGAAAAGGTCAAGCGTCCGCGCGTCTCCTACTTGACGCACACGGCAACCCGCTCCAACGCTGCCACCAAAGATTGACGCATCATGTGAATGGAGAGACTGAATGGCTGGCGTTCTGGACGGGATCACGATCATCGAAATGGCAGGCATTGGGCCGGGTCCCTTTGCCGGCATGATGCTGGCCGATCATGGCGCACGGGTCATCCGCATTGAGCGTGTCGGTGCGCCCGACATGCAGGGCCGCGATGTGCTGACCCGCAACCGTGAAGTCATTCAGATTGATACCAAATCGCCCGAAGGCGTGGCGCAGGTGCGCGACCTTGTGAAGTCGGCAGACGGCATCTTCGAAGGGTTCCGCCCCGGCGTGATGGAGCGCATGGGCCTAGGCCCCGACGTCCTCCTCGCTGACAATCCCAAGCTGGTTTACGGCCGGATGACGGGATGGGGCCAGACGGGTCCGCTCGCCATGGCGGCCGGGCATGACATCAACTACATCTCCATCACCGGAAACTTGCACGGCTATGGCCGCCCGGACGGCAAGCCGACCCCTCCGACCAACGCCATTGGCGACTTTGCAGGCGGCGGCATGATGCTGGCCTTCGGCATGGTGTCCGCGCTGCTCAACGTTGCGCGCGGCGGCAAGGGGCAGGTTGTTGACGTCGCGATGACCGATGGCGCGTCGATCATCCATGCCATGCAATGGGGCTTCCGTGGCCTTGGCATGTGGGAAGACACGCGCGGCGTGAACATGCTCGACACAGCGGCGCACTTCTACGACACCTATGAATGTGCCGACGGCAAGTGGATATCCATCGGGTCGATTGAGCCGCAATTCTATGCGCTGCTCCGCAAGACGCTGGGGCTCGATGCCGATCCCGCCTTCGACGCGCAGCATGACAAGAGCCAGTGGCCCGTCCTCAAGGCCAAGCTGACCGACATTTTCAAAACCAAGACGCGCGACGAATGGTCGGCGATCATGGAAGGGACCGACATCTGCTACGGCTCGATCCAGTCCATGGGTGAGGCGCTGAGCCATCCGCACAATGTCGCGCGCGGCACGTTTGTTCAGGTGAATGGCGTCGACCAGCCCGCGCCTGCGCCGCGCTTCCTCGGCACTCCAGCGGTAGCACCCGTCGGTCGGAAAGGCTGAACGTATGAACACCGATCCCGCCCGCATCCCCGTCATCATCGGTGTTGGCCAGTTTAACGACCGGGAGTCGATCCACGATGCCCTCGGCCTGATGGTCGCCGCGCTGGAAAAGGCAGACGAAGATGCAGGCGGCGGTTGGATTGCTCAGCTCGACAGTATCGCGGTCGTCAACCAGATCAGCTTTCCAAAGCTCGGTAATTGTGCGGAGCGTCTGGCGCAGCATTTTGGCCTGACGCCTAAGATTGTGGAGCAAACCCCGCACCCGACGGGCGAAAGCCCGGTGCAGTTGTTGAATGAAGCGGCGAACCGCATTGGCGCAGGCGAGATTTCGGTCGCGGCCATTCTTGGCGCCGAAGCACTTCGGACGGCGGCAGAACGCGCGCGGGCGGCGACAGGGGAGCGTAAGGATGCGCTTCGTTCCGTTGCCAGCAGCGGCGCCAAGTCGCTGATGCAGCAGCACGGCCTTGTCGCACCGACCGATCTCTATCCGCTTTATGAAAACGCCACGCGCGCCGCCTGGGGCCAGTCGCTGGCCGAAGCGCAGGCGGAATCAGGCGTGATCTGGGCTGGCATGTCAGCGGTCGCTGCGGCCAATGAAAATGCCTGGATTCGAAAGCCACAAACGGCAGAGGCCATCACCAGCATCGAGGCGGACAACCGTCCGATTGCCTTCCCTTATCAAAAGCGGATGGTTGCCAATTCCAGCGTCAATCAGGGGGCTGGCTTCCTTGTCACGTCTTTAGCTCTGGCCCGTGCGGCAGGCGTGCCGGAGGCGAACATCATCCATGTCGGCATGGGCGCTGCCGCGCATGAAACCCACAATATGCTCAAGCGCGATCAATATGTGCAGCCCGCGGGCATGGTCGTGACGATCGAGGAAACGCTTAAGCGCAACAGCCTGACGGCCGCAGACCTCGACCATGTTGAGCTCTATTCCTGCTTTCCCTGCGTGCCCAAAATGGCGCGGCGTATTCTTGGCTGGCCGGTCGATAAGCCGATCACGGCCTTTGGTGGGCTGACCTTCGGTGGCGGGCCTATCGGCAATTATATGAGCCACGCCATCGCCTCGATGGTGGACACACTCCGCGCCGAACGCGGCACAGCGATGCTGTTTGCCAATGGCGGCTATGCGACGCACTTCCACGGCATCGTCCTGTCGGCAGACCCCCTGCCCGACGCCAGCTTCCCGCATGATTATGATGTGAACCCGCTGGCCGATGCAAAGCGTGGGGCCGTCCCCGCAGCGGATGAGGACTATGAAGGTCCCGCCACCATTGAAAGCTACACCGTCTTCTACAACCGCGACGGATCCGTGAAGTTCGGCACCATCATTGCCCGTACCAGCGCAGATGCGCGCGTGCTGGCGCGGGTCGATGCGGCGGACGAAGCGATGGTGGCGTTCCTCACCGACGGCGTGGTGGAACCGGTTGGCGCTGCGGGCCGGACGGCGCGGGGCGAGGACGGGCTGATCCACTGGCGGGCGGAGTAGGCCCCCCAATCGTCATCCTGAACTTGTTTCAGGATCCATTTGCATCAAGCTGCGCGAGGATTGCGCCAAGTTTTCCTGACGCGGTGTTCATGGATGCTGAAACAAGTTCAGCATGACGGAAGAGGCAGGGCTTCGACCGACACCCTCGATATTTCGACGAATGCAACGCCGCTGCTTCACCTGTCGCGCTTTGCGGTCTAGGACACGCCCAATCACATTTGGGAGTTCTCCATGTCTCATCGTCTTTTGGGCAGCGTTGCCGTCCTTGCCCTGCTGACCGGCGTTTCGGTCACCGCCCCGGCTTCTGCTGAAACCGTCGCCGCACCTGCACCTGCACCTGCCTCGACACCGGCCGCCAAACCGAAGCTTGGCGATTGGGGCGTGGACCTGACGGGCATGGACACCGCTGTAAAGCCAGGCGACGATTTCTATGCTTTCGTCAACGGCGCTTGGGCCAAGCGCACTGAGATCCCGGCGGACAAGTCCAGCTGGGGCGGCTTTGGCATCTTGCGTGACCTGTCTGACACGCGCACCCGCGCGATCATCGATGATGTGTCGAAGCAGACCAATGCGGCGGGCAGTTCTGCCCAAAAGGTCGGGGATTTTTACGCAAGCTTCATGGACGAAGCCGCCGTTGAAGCGCGCGGAGCGGCCCCTCTGACACCGGAACTCGCCAAGATCGACGCGATCAAATCCCGCGATGATCTCGCCCGCGCCTTCGGCGAAGCGATCCGCCTTGGGATCGGCTCACCGGTTGAAATCGGCGTCGAGCAGGACCTGAAAGACAACACCAAATACTCGGCTTATGTCAGCCAGGGCGGCCTCGGCATGCCGGACCGCGATTATTATCTGGTCGATAATGACCGGTTCAAGGAGATGCGTGTCAAGTATAAGGCGCATATCGCGAACCTGTTCCGCCTGACCGGCGTGTCCGAAGCGGACGCGACGGCGAAGGCGGAAGCTGTCTACGCGTTGGAAGCAAAGATTGCCCAGACGCATTGGACGTCGGCTGAATCCCGTCAGATCGACAAAATGTACAACCCTGTGGCGGTCAAGGACCTCGCCAAGGCCTATCCCGGCTTGGCCTGGCCCCGTTACATCACCGAGGCACATCTTGCGGGTCAGCAGACGCTGATCATCACGCAGCAAAGCGCGATCAAGGGCGCAACGGACCTGATCGTGAAGGAGCCGCTCTCGGTCTGGAAGGACTATCTGAAGTTCCACATGATCGCCGATGCGGCGCCCTATCTGTCCAAGGCGTTCGTCGATGAGCGCTTCCAGTGGAGCAAGGCGTTGACGGGCACGCCGCAGCTCAAGGATCGTTGGAAGCGTGGCGTTGACCTCGTCAATGGCTCGCTTGGCGAAGCGGTCGGTGAAATCTACGTCGCCCGCTATTTCCCGCCCGAAGCCAAGGCCAAGGCGGATGAGCTGGTCAAGAACCTCATCAAGGCGATGGACGTGCGCCTTGCCAAGCTGGAATGGATGGCGCCTGAGACCAAGGAAAAGGCGCGCGTGAAGCTTGCCGCCTTCCGCCCCAAGATCGGCTATCCGGATAAGTGGCGCGATTATTCATCGCTCAAGGTCGTCCGAGGCGACTTGTGGGGCAATGTCGTTGCCGCGACTGAATTTGAATATGACCGGCAGATCAACAAGATCGGCAAGCCCGTCGACCGCGACGAGTGGTTCATGACGCCGCAGACGGTGAACGCCTATGCCAACCCGCTGATGAACGAAATCGTCTTCCCGGCTGCGATCCTGCAGCCGCCTTTCTTTGATCCGAACGCGGATGACGCGGTCAACTATGGCGGCATCGGTGCTGTCATCGGCCATGAAATCAGCCACCATTTTGACGATCAGGGCAGCAAGTTCGACATGAAGGGCAACATGGTCGAATGGTGGACGAAGGAAGATGTCACCAAGTTCGAAGCGCTTACCAAGCGTGTTGTAGACCAATACGGTACCTATGAGCCGCTCGCTGGCAAGAAGGTGAATGGAGAACTGACGCTGGGCGAGAACATGGCCGACCTCGCGGGCGTGACCATCGCTTATGATGCTTACAAGCTGTCGCTTACCGGCAAGGCGCCCAAGGTGCTCAACGGCTACACTGACGATCAGCGCTTCTTCCTGGGCTTCGGTCAGGTCTGGCAGAACAAGCAGCGTGAGGCGGTGTTGTTGCAACAGCTGACCACCGATCCACACACGCCGGGCCAGTTCCGCCCCTATGTCGTGCGGAACTTGGATGCGTGGTATTCGGCGTTCGATGTGAAGCCGGGCGACAAGTTCTACTTGAAACCGGAAGACCGCGCGCGGGTTTGGTAAGGGTTAGGGCGCGCAGAGACGCAGAGGGCGGGGAGGGGTCTGGTGGCCAGACTCCGCCTCCTCGTCATGCTGAACTTGGTTCGGCATCCATGAACACCGCCATTTAACTGTTCGCGCGGAGGCGCGGAGCTTTTTAATCCTCCCCCATCGGGGGAGGGGGACCATTCGGCGCATGGTGGAGGGGGAGCGGGGCAAAGTGCGACGCTGACGAATGCAGCATGCACCGGGTGCCCCCTCCGTCAGCCCTGCGGGCTGCCACCTCCCCCGATGGGGTAGGATTGCGCCCTCTTCGTCTCTGCGCGAACATTGCTTCTGTGATGCCAATGGATCCTGAACCAAGTTCAGGATGACGAAGGGTAAATGGCGAGGATTGCGACCTCCGTATATCCCCCGAAACCATTTTTCGCTGTCCTACAGCCCCCAAACTATGCCAGCATCCATGTATGCCCGCGCAGAACCTCCCCCGCCACGCTCCTGACGTTACCCCTTTCCAACAAACCCCAGTTTTCAAGGCGTCGAGGCCATCAACTTCCTCCACTTCCAAACCGTCGAACGTCGGCGCGCGCGATGCGCTTGCTCCGCAGGCGGCAATGCCCCTAAGGAAGGGAGCATAAGGGTATCCCCGGGGGAGCGTCATGGCGGCAACACAAGACCAGACTGTAATCGATGCAAAGCGGGACCGGCTGGTCATCACGGCATCGTCGCTGGGCACCGTGTTCGAATGGTATGATTTCTTCGTCTATGGCATCCTCGGCGCGCTAATCGGCCGGCTGTTCTTCCCGTCGGATAACCCGACGGCGGCCACGCTCGCATCGTTGGCCGTGTTCGGCGCGGGCTTTGGCGTCCGTCCTCTGGGCGCCATCGTCTTTGGCTATCTGGGGGATAAGGTCGGGCGGAAATATACGTTCCTCATCACCATCTCGCTGATGGGCGGCGCGACGGCGGCGATTGGCTTCTTGCCGACATATGAGTCCATTGGAATCTGGGCGGCGGCCTTCCTGCTGATCCTGCGCTGTCTGCAAGGTCTGGCGCTGGGCGGCGAATATGGGGGGGCGGCGATCTACGTTGCGGAACACGCGCCCAAGGGGAAGCGCGGGCAATATACGAGCTGGATTCAGGCCTCGGTCGCAGGTGGTTTTCTTCTCGCCGTCATCGTCGTTCTGGCAACGCGGACGTCAATGAGCACGGAAGCGTTTGAAAGCTGGGGCTGGCGCGTGCCGTTCATCATCTCGCTCTTCCTGCTCGGCATTTCGCTCTACATCCGCATGATGCTGTCGGAGAGCCCGGTCTTCAAGGCGATGAAAGCGGCGGGCACCACATCGCACAATCCATTCCTCGAAAGCTTCCAATATCCGGGCAATGTGAAGCGTATTTTTGTGGCGCTGTTTGGCGTCGCAGCGGGCCTGACGGTAATCTATTACACCTCGCAGTTCGGGACGCTTTACTTCCTCACCGGCACGGCGCGTGTGCCGGAGACCGATGCGCTGTCCTATATGGCCGTCGGCGCGCTGCTTGCGGCCCCGCTCTACGTGGCGGCGGGTTGGCTCTCTGATCATTACGGGCGCAAGCGTATCCTGTTGATCGGTTATGCGCTGACGATTGTCCTCACCTTCCCGCTGTTTCACATGATGGCGGATGCGGCCAACCCCGCACTTGCGCGGGCAACGCAATCCTCTCCGGTCACGCTGGTATCGCCAGAATGTGAGTTCAGCGTTTTTGCCAGCAAGCAAACGACGGAATGCGGCAAAGCGCTCGCCTTCCTGTCAAAGCGCGGCATCAGCTATACCAATGCAAATGGGGAAAGTGTGGCGCTGAAAGTGGCATCATCTGAAGTCGCGGGCTTTGATGAAAAGGCCTATGTCGCAGCGCTGGAGTCCGCGGGTTATCCCGACAAGTCGGACCCGGAGTTGCGCCAACCGTTCAAGATCATCCTTGCGGTCGCGATCCTCGTGGCCCTGTCTGCGATGACCTATGGCCAGGTTGCGGCGATCCTGGTCGAGATGTTTCCGGCGCGCATCCGCTACACATCTATGTCGATCCCTTATCATATTGGGGCCGGGTATTTCGGCGGGTTCCTGCCGTTCATTTCGCAGTATATCGTGGTGAAGACAGGCGGCACCTTCATGGGCCTGTGGTACACCGTCGGCGTTGTCGCGATGGCGTTTATCGTGTCGGCCATTTGGCTTCCGGAAACATCGGGCAAGGAAGATTTGGACTGAGGCGGGCGGGTTGGCTATTGCGCCTGTGATGACGGCTCCTCTGCGATTGCGCCTTGATGGCGATGCCCTTGTGCACAACTGGCGCTGGCTGAAGGCGTCGGGCGGCGCGGCGGCCTGCGGCGCTGCGGTGAAGGCGAATGGTTATGGCCTTGGGGCGGTTGATGTCACCAAGCGGCTCGTTGATGCGGGATGCCGGGATTTTTTCGTGGCGACTTGGGCAGAGGCGGCCGAGGTCGAGCCGCTTTTGCCAGAGGACGCGAGCCTCTCCGTCTTTCATGGGGTGCGGGAAGCGGACATGGAGGCAGCTTTGGCCTCCCGCGCGCGCCCGGTGCTGAACACGACAGAACAAGTGGCCCGCTGGAAGGCCACAGGCCGCGCCTGTGATGTAATGATCGACACGGGCATGAATCGGCTGGGCCTAGCGCCAGGGGCTGATCTGTCTGGGCTCAACATCCACACGCTGATGAGCCACTTGGCCTCTGCCGATCAGAATGTCGCGCAGAACGCCCGCCAACTGGGGCTGTTCCGCGATGCCGCAGCGGAGGTTTCGGCGCAGCGCTACAGCCTCGCCAATTCGGCAGGCATCTGTCTTGGCGCGGGCTATCATTTCGGGCTGACCCGCCCCGGCCTTGCCCTTTACGGAGGCCTTCCGCGCGGCGAGGCAGCAGGCCATATCCGGCCGGTCGTCGCGGTCGAAGCTGAAGTGCTCCAGCGTCGCCGGATCGCGGCGGGGGAGAGCGTGGGTTATAACGCGACCTTCACAGCGGATCAGCCGATGGAGTTGGCCATCCTCAATATCGGTTATGCTGACGGCTATCTGCGGGCCTTTTCGGGCAAGGGCACAGCAGGCGAGGGGCGCTTCCCCATCATCGGCCGCGTGTCGATGGATTTGATCGCCATTGATGTGAGCAGCGCTTCTGAGATCCGCGAAGGGGATTGGATCGCTATCGATTATGATCTGCCGTCTGCGGCGGCGCTGTCCGGCCTGTCCCAATATGAATTGCTGACGCTGCTCGGGCATCGTTTTGAGCGCATCTGGCGCTAAGCCATGTTGCGCAGATGTTGCGCAATATTCCCAAATGTTGCAGTGCAATAGTCTGTGGTGCTATGCAGCATTTGTTCTTGGGATAGAAATGGATTCACATGGCTAAGGCAGGCGCGGGCGAAGGCCCGGTGACAATCAAAAAGTACGCGAACCGGCGGCTCTACAACACAGAAACGTCCAGCTACATCACGCTCGACAATCTGTCGCAAATGGTTCGTGACGGTCGTGATTTTCGTGTTGTCGATGCGAAATCCAATGAAGACATCACCCATAATGTCCTCACCCAGATCATCATGGACGAAGAGAGCCGCGGTAAGTCCATGCTGCCCGCCGGTTTCTTGCGCCAGTTGATCTCGCTTTATGGGGATTCCATGCAGTCCATGGTCCCGCAATATCTGGAAGCGTCGATGGATGCGTTTCAACGCAACCAATCCCAGTTCCGCCAGATGCTGGAAGGCGCCTTTACGGGCGGACCATTTGAAGAACTTCACAAGCGCAACATGGCCATGTTTGAAGCAGCAGCCGGCATCCTGACGCCTGCCGCGAAGAAGGATGCCGCCGAACCCGCCAAGCCACAGACCAGTGCTCAGAAGGACGATGAAATCGCCACGCTGAAGGCGCAACTCGCATCGCTTCAGGCGAAGGTAGACAAGCTCGGTTAAGCCGGTAACAAAGGGCGCTTGAAAAACGCCCATTTCCTTTGCGCCGCAGCGTTGATCGCAGCCCCCGCCTCCGCCCAAATGGGTGGTCCTGTCACCGTCATTCAGGCCGGTCGTTTGCTCGACAAGCCCGGTCAGGCCCCGCGCGGCCCGTCCACGCTGATTGTGCGCGACGGCCGCATTGTCGTTTCCGGTGACAGTGCACTCATTTGCCCTCGAAGAAGGTCTGCTGGCGTCCATTGCCACGCTGGGTGACATGATGCGGGACGCCGAGAATGACATCGCGAGCTCAACGTGCCATCCATCGCTCATGCTTGAGACGCGTGCGAAGTCAATTGAGTGCACTGTCACCGGAAACGGAATTGGGTGTGCAGAAATCAGGGCTCAGGAAGGACAGTCGGACTATGCGGAATTTTGCGTTGGAGGTTTATTTTTCGAAATGGGAGTTCGCGGCGAAGTATCATCTCACCGCCTCAGACGCGCAGAGTATGACGCTTTCGCAGCTACTTGCCTATGCTTCACCTCAGGACCGCGCCCGTTTTGACGACCTTCACCTAGGCTATACAAAGACCTACGGCGCGGTGCCACTGCTGCAAGAGATTGCCCAGACGTATGACGCGATTGGCGAAGACCAGTTGCTGTGCTTCGCAGGCGCGGAAGAGGGCATCTATGTGGCTATGCGCGTTCTGTTGCAGGCAGACGACCACTGTATCGTCATTACGCCGAACTATCAGGCGGCCGAGACGATTCCGCTCTCGATCTGCGCGGTGACCGGAGTCGCGCTCGACGAGAACGCCCAATGGGCGCTCGATCTGGATGCCGTGCGTGCGGCGCTGCAGCCCAACACCAAACTCATTTCGATCAACTTTCCCAACAACCCGACTGGCGCGATCCCCTCTCAGGCGACCGTTTCGGCACTTGTTGAACTCTGCCGCGAGCGCGGGATCTGGCTGTTCAGTGACGAGGTGTACCGGCTGATCGAGCACCGTCCCGACGCGCGCCTGCCGCAGGTAGCCGATGTCTATGAACGCGGGATCTCGCTCAATGTGATGTCGAAGTCCTATGGGCTCCCAGGTTTGCGGATCGGGTGGCTCGCCTGTCAGGACCGCGCGTTCCTGGCGAGCTGCGAGCGCTACAAGCACTACCTTTCGATCTGCAATTCGGCCCCCTCCGAAGTGCTGGCCGAAATCGCCCTCAAGGCGCGCGAGGCCATTGTCGGGCGCAACCGCGATCTTGCGCACCGCAATCTGGGTCTGCTCGACAGCTTCTTTGCCGACTTCCCCAACCTGTTCGATTGGCGCAGGCCGGACGGTAGCTGTGTTGCCTTCATCAGGTACAAGGGCGAGGACGGTGTTGAGCGCTTTGCCGAGCGACTGGTGGAGGAAACCGGTGTGTTGCTGTTGCCTTCCAGCATCTACCGTTCAGAACTTGGCCCCGTTCCGCGAGACCATTTCCGCATCGGCTTTGGCCGTAGCAACATGGCGGAGTGTTTGGTGGTGTTTCGCGACTGGTTGATGCGCAATTTCGGGGACACCATACCAAACTGACTCCTAGTCACTAAGGTGCTGACCCGCGAAGATGGAACGCGTCTCGCGCATTGTCACACCTTCCGCTGCGCAACTCTGTCACGCAGCGGGCAATCACCTCGTGAAGCTCACTTAAGCGGCTTTACGAACTTCAGCGTCATCCGGTCAGATTCACCGATGGCGAGATACTTCGCCCGGCCCGAGTCACCCTCGGCAAGGCGGGGGGGCAGGGTCCAGACGCCCTTGGGATAATCCTTCGTATCCTTGGGGTTGGCATTGATCTCTGACGATCCGGCGAACTTGAAGCCGGCCTGTTCCGCCAGACGGCGGACGGTTGAGACTTTGAGATAGCCGCTCTGGCGCTCGCGTTCTTCGCTGGCGCCTTCGGGCAGGCGGTGGTCTTCAATGCCAAGCACACCGCCGGGCTTCAGCATGGCGAAGAGTTCTTTGAAGGCGTCCACGCTATAATCAGCATTGTCCGGCTTGTAGCTCCCCATGCGCCAGTTATGGACGTTGCGGAAGGTGACGACGGCGTCGGCAGTCCCCGGGGCGACACCGGCACCGCCCAGCAGCACGGGAAAGTTCGCCTTTTCGACCTTGTCATAAGCATCAGGGTTGGTGTCGAGAAATTTGGTGATGCCCTCTGTCGCGCGGCCTTCTGGTGAGACGACGATCAGTCGGCCCTTGTCCTTGGTGAAGGGGGCGAGGATCTCGGTATACCAGCCGCCGCCTGGCCAGATTTCAACGATGGTCTGGTTTGGCTTTAGGCCAAAGAAGGCTAATGTTTCAGCGGGGTGGCGATATTTGTCACGCAGCTTGTTGGCTTCGGTGCGGTTGGGCGCTGCGACGGCCGCCAGAACGTCCTTGGACGGTTTGGCGGGGGCGGCAATAATCGGGCTGGCGATAACGGCAATCGCCGCTACGGCGGCAACGGGAAGCAGGGCTTTGGCGCGCATGGGGGATCCTCTCATGGGTTATAAAGCCATGATGGGAATGGAAACGAAGCATTGCAAGTGACGCTTTGGACAGGGTGCGTAATGACGCTGGCTTTGGCAGCGCTTTCCGCCTGGGCAGATCGCAGGCGCGCCAACCGCAAAAATCTTGAAGCGGTAGGGTTTATGCCCTGGCCGCTTATCATGATCTTGGCGATGATTGCGTCTGCTGTGTTCGCTGCCATCGCGCTCCACGCGCGCTAGGCGTTAAAGGCAGGCTTCAAGGTAAGCCTGATCGAAGCCGAACTGCCTAGCCTTATCGAGCGTGTAAGGGCGCAGGCCTTGTGATCGATATTCGCCGATAATCTTGCCGTCTGCGCTTTCATCTAGGAATTCAAATTTGAAGAGTTCCTGCGTGATGATGACAGGCCCTTCCATCCCAATCACTTCGGTGATGTTGGTAACACGGCGGGAACCATCGCGGAGGCGCTTGACCTGAACGACAAGATCAACTGAGTCCGCGATCTGGCGGCTGATCGCTTCCTTGGGCATTTTGATATCGCCCATCATGACCATGTTTTCCATACGGCCCAGGCATTCGCGCGGGGAGTTGGAGTGAAGCGTACACATGGAGCCATCATGGCCCGTGTTCATCGCGGCGAGCAGATCGAAACATTCCGACCCACGAATTTCCCCCAAGATCACCCGGTCCGGCCGCATACGCAACGAGTTTTTGACGAGATCGCGGATCGTGATTTCGCCTTGTCCTTCAAGGTTTGCCGGGCGCGTTTCGAGCGGCAGCCAATGCGGCTGTTGCAGACGAAGTTCGGCTGCGTCTTCAATCGTCAGCACGCGCTCACCGGGGTCGATCATCTTCGACAAGGCGTTGAGCATCGTCGTTTTGCCCGAACCGGTGCCGCCGGAGATGACGATGTTGAACCGGCAGGCCCCTGCGATCTTGAGTGCCGTCGCCATCTTTTCAGACATGGAGCCGCCTTTGGCCATCATATCGAGCGTGATCGGCTTGGCGGAGAACTTACGAATGGAGATGGCGGTCCCGCGCAGGGAGAGCGGGGGCACGATAACGTTAACGCGGCTGCCATCCTTCAAACGGGCATCGGCGAGCGGCGAGGTTTGATCGACGCGACGGCCGACAGAGTTGCAGATGCGTTGAGCAATCTGGAAAAGATGGGCTTCATCGCGAAACTGGATCGGCGCGATTTCCAGCTTGCCCTTCTTTTCGATATAGGTCTGAAGCGGGCCATTGACCATGATATCGCTGATGTCCGGGTCCGCTAGCAGCTCTTCGAGCGGCCCTAGGCCCAGAAGTTCGTCGACGAGCACCTTTTCCAGCGCGAATTGTTCACGCCGGTTGAGAGTGAGTTTGAGTTCGGCCAGCACTTCCCCGATGATGGGACGAAATTCTTCAGCCAACTCATCCTTGGATAGCGAGGCGGCAGCTTCCGGGTCGATTCGTTCGAGCAGGCGCGGCAGCACCTGTTCTTTGATGCGGTGAACCGAGGCTTCGAAGCCTTCCGCCTTGGAGCTGGAATCATGGACGGCGGCCTCACGCTCGGCAAGGCGCGCCATAGCGTCCATTATCGGCGGCACAGATGGTGCTGCAGCACCTGGGAGCGGAGCGGCTTCAAGTGGCGGAAACTGGGCCCCGCCTGAGGTTTCGGACGGTGTCGCTGGCAATGCAGGCGCGGCAGGTGATGGCCCGCTCATCGGTTTGGCCACGCCAAAGGCCGGGCGATTGACGCCAAAGCCCCCAGGTCCGCCCCTTTTTCCGAATGCGCTCATGCTCCACCCATATCCATGTGGCACGGTTAAGCCCGTGCAGTGAGATAGGGTGAATAAGATGGAAACTTTGACAATGTCCTAAC
>JBBATT010000021.1:0-15351 GCA_040398605.1 Chakrabartia sp. | reverse complement strand
TGCCGAGGCGCGTTCCGGAAAGGGTTAGCTGCAGACCCTTATCTTCCCAGCTGATACTGCCGGTCGATTTATCGCGCGGCAGGTAATAGCCGCTGTCGAACGCCAACTTGTTGATGATGGGATCACCCGGATATTGTTGGAAGCTGTGGTCCAACACATGGCTGTGGCCCAGCGAAAGAGTGAAGGTGCCGATGCCTGTCGGCAGGCTGCCACGGAAGGCAAAGTCGATACCGCTCGTCTTTTCGCGGGCGATGTTGATCGGATTGACAGCAATCGCCGAAATCTGACCCGCGAGACCGCCTGAGGCGTACCGGCTGATGCGCGCAATGGCATCCTGACAGGTGGGCGAGTTAATATTGACGGTCGTCCCATTCTCGGTCCGCCCAATGCGGCAATCGGCCTCATCCCGAACGAGAGTATCGATGCTGAGATCGTCCACCTGATTGTCTAACGTCACCCGAAAATAATCAACCGAGAGCATGAACCGCGGCGACGGCGAGAACACGGCCCCGGCCGTCAGGGTCCGGCCTGTCTCGGCTCTCAGATTGCGGTTGCCAGACCGGCTAACGACAACGCCGCTGCCGGAATAGCTGCACTCTCCAATGTCTTCATCGGGCTCTTCCGTCCGACACAGGAAATAGTCGTCGACGCTGCTTTGAACATTGCCGGGACCGGTGAACACATAGTGCAGATCAGGCGCGCGGAAGCCGGTGCCATAGGCCGCACGCACCAAAAGACTGTTTGTCGGGCGCAGCTCGACACCACCATTGTATGTGAATTTGCCAACATCACGTCCGGCGAACCCGAAGGTATCGTATCGTCCGGCGCCGTTCAGCGTAAGGAAACTGAGAACAGGCACGCGGACTTCGCCGCCAATTGCTGCGTGGCTGCGCTTTCCGGAACCGTCGCTGTCCTTCCAGCTATAGTAATAATCCGTCAGCGCCAGCGGGTCTGGGCGCAGATCGTATCCCTGCTTCCCATATTCGGCGACGGCTGCAAATCCTACCGGCCCGGCAGGCAGTTGGAACAACTCACCATTGCTCAGCGTCGCCTGCAAGTTGCTTGTCCAACTCACCGGATTGTAAACAGTATCTGCTGAGATGCTGTCATATTGAGCTTCGGTCAAAGCCGTATAGAGGCGCGCGGGATTTGCGTTGAAGATCGGGTAGCCGCTGTCGGCATCGACCCCAAGCTGCGGTCCAAGATAATAGGCAATCGCTTTGCTGTTGACGATCTGCGGCCAACGCACGACCGACTTGTAACGGCTGTAATTGAGCGACGCTTCGTAGTTCCAGCTGTTACCAAATGTCCCACGAACACCCGGCGTGATGCTCATCGTCGTTTGCTTGCTGCGCTGCATTTCGAAGCCGCCTGTTTCTTCAGGCGAAAACTGACGCGACCAATCGTCAATGGTGTCGTCAAAGGCGTTGTAAAAGCTGTTGTCAGAGCTGCTGGAGGAGCTTTCAAACGCCCAGCTGGTTACGTCGTACATCAGGCGAACGTTGCTGATCCCGAACTGGAATTCGGTGAACAGCTTGGCCGTATCGGACAGTTCGTAAGTGAGATTGCCAAAACTGTTGAAGCCTTTGCGGCCCGATATGATCGTTCCGTAGCCGATGGACCGCTTGCTGCCGCAGTAATAGCCGGGTCCATAATCATCGAGATCAACGTCAAAATCCCCATAGCGGGGGCGTGAGGCGTAGATGGTGGAACCGCGGTTGAGGTTAGACAGGGAGGCGCAGGTCGCAGCGCCCGGATCAATGTAGGTATCGTTCTCGATGCTGTACCGAAGGAAGGTCCGGCGGGCGATGGTGCTGACGGGGTTGTCGTCTGTGCTGTCCTGCACCGCACGGTCATAAGCCCACAAAGGACGCTGATCGAGATATTCAATGCCGCCTGCAAAGTTCAGTCGCCCTGCCGAAAACCCACCGGTTGCGGTAAAACGGTTCGATGTGCCGCCGCCATGTTCGGTGCGGCCATGCCGGTAATCCAGCGTGAGGCCATCCAGCTTGTCCTTCATGCGGAAATTGACGACCCCGGCAATCGCGTCTGACCCATAGATGGCCGACGCAGCTCCAGTCAGAATCTCAACCTTTTCAATAAGGCTCACCGGAATGTTTGAAATATCCGTGAAGTTGCTTCGTCCGATATACGGCAGCGGAAAGTCGGCGATGCGGCGGCCATTGACCAGAACGAGCGTGTGGTTTGGACCCAAACCGCGCAAGTCGACTTGTTGGGCGCCCGGCGTAAAGTCTGCACTGCTACCTGATTGCGGGCTCTGCGTTTCACCGCTGTTTTGCGTCAGCGACGCCAGCAATTCCGGAACGCTCGTATAGCCATTTGCCCGAATTGTATCCGCATCCACAGATGTTACGGGTGAAGGCCCCTGATCCTTGATGGTCGGAATGCGCGAGCCGGTCACGATGATCTCGGCGGGAGCGTCCGCTTCGTCAGATGCAGCCGTTTGTGCATGCGCTGGGGAAGAAAGGGCTATGAAGGCGCAACCTGACAGAAATTTGAGCCTGAGATTTGCTGCTACTACCATTGAACGATCCTTCCCTTGCATCGATAAAACTGTCCTGCCGCAACCGCCGCAGGGCCATTTCCAGCACCCGCCCCCTACCCAATGCAGATGTTTCTATTGGCAACGTCGATTGAATTGCAATCATCTTGTCAAAAATTCACACAAGTGTGTAACATTGCTGCGTCATGGTCCTTGGTGGAGATCCCGATGCTACAAGCGCGCAGGATAACCTTACTCCTCGCTTCCCTCATTGTGGCGGTGCTCGTCCCTCAGGTTGCTGAGGCGAGAGGCTATCGCCACTACCTAATCGGCGATGTCTCCAAACCAACACCTGCGCCCGTCTCCGGCGGCCTGCTGCTGATGGGTGGAGGCGATCGCAATGTGGACGCGCTCAAATGGTTCATTGAAAAGGCGGGGCACGGGCACATCGTCATCCTGCGCGCGTCTCAATCCACCAGCATCGCTGATGAACTCTACAAGGATATCGGCGGCGTCACATCGGCAGAAACGTTCGTGTTTTCCAATCGCAAAGCAGCCTATGATCCAAAGATGCTCGCCAGACTGAAGCGTGCTGATGGCATCTTCATCTCTGGCGGAGATCAGGCCCGTTATGTCCGATTTTGGAAGGGTACGCCGGTCGCGGAGGCGCTTGATGCGCATGTGGCCGCCGGCAAGCCCCTTGCCGGCACAAGCGCCGGTCTCGCGATGCAGGGTGAGTATCTCTACGGCGCGATGGATGATGGCAGCATCACCAGCGCCGAAGCCTTGGCCGATCCGCTGGGCCCTGCGAACACCATCGAGACGGATTTCCTCCACTTCCCCCTGCTGAAAGGCGTCATAACCGATACGCACTTCAAGGAACGCAACCGGCTTGGGCGGTTGTTCGCGTTCTTGGCGAAAGCGCAAACGATGCAACCCAAGGAGGCACCGCCTCTTCTTGGGCTCGGCGTTGATGAAAGCGCAGCCCTTGCTGTGGAACCTGACGGCAGTGCCCAGATCTACGCCACCGCGCCCGATGGCGGAGCCTGGCTTGTGCGCGGTGGATTTTCTGAGCCCGTTCAATTGGGGGCGCCACTGAAGCTCTCCCGCGTCGAGGTTACAGGAATTGGTCTTTCTTCCCGGCTGCATTTGCCAGAAGGCCGCGTCGAGAACCCGGCTTTTGTTCGATATTATTCAGTTGCAAACGGGCAATGGCGGGAAGTGCCCTGATCGCCGCATAATCTTGGCCTAAGTCGTCTCAGGCCGATTGCGTCTTAGAACCCGTTCCAAACGCGGGTCACCGTCAGCCCGAAACTCCGCGGCTTTTGCGGCGTGATTTGCCGGACGCTTTGGATTGAGAACGGGTTTCCAAATCCAAAAGTGTCGGCACGTGCATTCAAGACATTATCCAGGCGCAGCGCGAATGACCAATCATCAACCGCATAAGAGGCATCCAGATCCAGTGATGTTCTGGCCCCGATCCGACGATTGAGCGCGGGATCAAGGCTCAGCCGTGAGGCGCCGATAAAGGAAAGGTTGCCGCCAAGATTATAGGTCCCCCGCCCAAGGTCGCCGACCAAGCCTGCATTCAAGTGCGCCTTAACCGAGGGCACAATAGGCAAAGAGAGATCACTTGGGATCGGCAGTCCGGGTTCGGGCTTTTCCAGTTTGGAATGCTGAACATTCACACCCGACCCGAGGCGCAGTCGCCCGTTGGTCCAGTTCATGTCAGTCTCAAGACCGTAGATGAAACCGGTGCCGCTGTTGCGGGTTGCGACAAGCCCGTTGGGCAACAAATAGTCAGACTGGATGTGCGACCAGTTGGCGACATATCCAGTCGCATTAAGCTTCAGCCTGTTGTCGGATGAGGCAAAGCGCCCGCCAACTTCTGCGGATTGAAGTTCGTCTGATTCAAACTCCTCCTGCCCAACAGGGGCAAAGGGGCTGAGGCCTGCGGGACGAAAAGCGCTGGCAACACGCGCATAAGCGAACGCGCGGTCATTGATGGTCCACCCAAGCGACGCGCTTGGACTAAAATTCAGGCGGCGTGTTGATCGGATTGCCCCACCTCCAGGGCCAAAAACTTCATCTTCTGTGACTGTGCGGAAAAGCCGTCCGCCCGCGTCGATCCGCACTTCATGCAGCACAGGAAAGGAGACTTGACCAAAGACAGCCTGTTCCGAATTCTTCTGGCGGAGCGCGCCGACTTGAACCTCACCCCCGTCAGAGGCCGTGATGGCTGCATCAAGCACAGTCGTGGCGCGCAGATAGGACATGCCACCAAGCCAACGCACTTTGGTGCCGCCCGACAGTCGGACTTCCTGGCTGCGTACTTCATATTGGCGGCTGTCTTCGAACAGGACATTGCCTGTTTGCCCAAACAACCCGGCAGCGGCACTTGCATCGAGCGCCGAAGCCACTTCGTGGGACGTCCAACTCGTCGTGGACAGCAAATCGGCCTCACCAACCTTGCCGCGTACAGCCAGCCGGGCGTTCCTGAAGTCATTGTCATGTGGTTCGGCCAAAGCCCCTGTGCGTTCAAACAGCGCGCTTCCGGTGTCGACATATTGGCTGTCTCTCACATGCAGCATCTGCAAGATGCCGGACAGGTCAACCGACCAATCGGGCCCGGGAAGCCAGTGAAGGTTGGCGCGCACGCCACTTACCAGACTGCTATTGCTGTCATGCCCGTCCACACCTTCCCGCTCAATCCAGCCGGGCTCGCGCGCGCCATAGGCGACCACGCGGAGGGCAAGGGTATCGCTGGACAAGGGCAGGTTGAGCATCGCACTTCCGCTCTGGCCCAAACCTCCATGCGCGACACCCTCCACCCCAAGGGAAAGTGCGCCCTGTGTCTCATCGGTACGCGCGACACGCGGGAGAATGCGATAGACGCCCCCAAGTGCCCCGGTGCCGTGCATCGGGCCCTGTGGCCCTTCTAGAAGCTCAACCCGATCAATATCGACAAGCCGCAGTTCCGGGTCAGGCGCGTTAAAGGTCACGCGGGCATCATCGATTTCGATGGCCACAGTCGACTGGCTGACGCCGTTGAACGGACTGTCCGAAATGCCCCGCAAATAAGCCTTGTTCCGTCCCGGCCCAAGGTTGGACAGAACCAGCCCATCCTCCATCTGCGCAATCGCGCCGGTCGTCGGCACGGCACCGAACCGCAACAGGGCAGACGAGGCGATGATATGGGCAGAGAGCGGAACCGAACGCAGACTGTCGCCTGTCTTACTGGCTGTCACGACAATGTCGGGGGCTGGTGCGTCCGGCACAGGGTCTGGCGCCAACCGTTGTGGCGGCAAGGCGCGCGGCAGTGTCCGCTCAGCAGCAACGATTTTCCAAGCCTGAGGCCCGGTTTGGTGCGCTTCCAAGTCTGTATTTTTCAAAAGCCGCCGGAGCGCCGCGTCCAGCCCTATCTTGCCGCGTAACGCCGGAACCCGTATCGCAGGGATGCGGCCCGGCAGGCCGAGGGACGCACCGGTCTGCACCGCAAGCGCGATAAGGGCATCGCTCAACGACCCTGCAGGTATCGAAATTGCAGCGTCGGCCGAACGCAATGCCGGTCGCGCCTGTGCCGTGTTAGCAGCCAGCCCCGAGTTGCACAGAAGTGCCACAATCAGCGCGCGGCAAGCCCATGAAGTCGGCAAGGTTCTTGTCGAGCGCGCGTCCGTCACCAATCGCCAAAACCCCGGAAAAACGCCGATCTTGAAGCGCGGGGTCGACCACCACAGGCTTCGCTGTGTAGCGGCTAATCTCCCGTGCGACCTGTGGCAAGGGGGCATTGCGGAAGATGAGCTGTCCGCCCTGCCAACTGCCAATGCTCGTCGCATCGGCGGTCTCCACACGGATGCCACCATTTTCAACAAAGGCGCGTTGCCCCGCTGTGAGCGTGACCGGCTTTCCGCCTTTGAACGCGATAGAGACGGACCCTTGCGCGACGGCAACACCAACCTGCGCGCCGTTCCGCTGCACTTCAAAACGGGTACCGAGATCGGTGATCGAAACATCGCCCGCCGATACCATGAAGCGGGCTTTCGGATCGTGACGCACATCAAAGTGCGCAGCACCGCTTGCCAGTTCAACCTGACCGGTATCGCCCTTCTCATGCTTCAACACCGAATTGCGGTCGAGCGTAATGCGGGTTCGTGTATCGAGGGCAAAGGTCTGGGGCGCCCCCTTAGATGCAACTTGCACCATCTTTGGCGCTGTCGTCAGCCAGAGCGAGGCTGGAACAGCGATAGCAACAGCGAGGGCCGCAGCAATGGAACGGCGGCCAAAGGAGAAGGACGTCGCTTCGTGAATATCATTTGCAGGCAGGCTGGTAGAAAGCTTCGGAGCTTGAGCCGTAATGCGCCCATCCAGCAGCAGCGCTGCATCATAGGCTGCCACATGCGCCGGCGACGCCTCAAGCCACAGCGTGAAAGCATCATAGTCCGGCGTGTCGCCCTCTAGCGCCACGAGCCAGTCACAGGCTTCCTCCAGCAATTTGGGATCAATCGTCATGATCGAAGTCCAATTCCATTCCCCCCGGTTCGAACATAAGACGCCGCATAAAGCCCGCCACCTCAGGTCCTTCCGTCAAAATTTATATGCCTCATCAGATGTTTCAGCGCAGTTGCCATATTCTTTTCAACGGCACTCTTTGAAATGCCTAATTCCGAGGCCACGTCCGCATGACTAAGGCCGTCAATGCGGTGGCGTCGGAACACCTGTTGCGCCCTGTCGGGCATCGCCCGGATCGCCTCGACCATGAGAGCCAGTTCCTGTCGATCGGCGGCCTGCCGCTCCGGTGACGGCGCGTCATCCACTGACATCCCGTCTAGGGTTGATACGCTGACGTCTGTCCAGTCGGCCTCCCGATTGCGCCGACGGGACCGTTCGCGCACGAGATCGTTGGAAAGATTGAGCGCCATGCGGTGCAAATAGGCACCTGGATTGGCAATCGGGCCGCTGTCGAGCGTTTCGAGCTTGATCCAGAGTTCCTGCAAAATGTCTTCTGCATCTTCTGCATTTGACAGGCGGGCAGTCAGCATCCGGCGCAGCGAAGGCCGGATCTGCTCGAGTTGGGCCCTTAAACCGCCTTCGGCTGTCTTCGCGTCGTCTGCATCCATAAGTCTATGGGATGTATCAGGCTGCCCGCAGAATGCCAGCCTCCGATGATCGTTTGCATGCTGTAGCAACAATACCCGTTACGCCCTTTCCAATAGGCACAGAGCGGACGGAGACATCCGCTTCAGCAAACCCGCCATCAATGAGTGCGGCTTTGACTTCCTCTGCGCTGAACAACCGATGCGTTCCCGCTTTGGCAAAACCCCAATTCTGCATGGAGCCTGCACTGGTGAGGTAAATGGACAAACGCCCATCATCCCTCAGAACACGCAGGATTTCGGAGATGACCAGAGATGGATCATACCAGAAATACATGACGTTGGAGGCCAGCACCGCGTCAAAGCTTGCCGCATCAAAGGGCAACGCCTCAAAGCTGGCCACACGGAAGGCCATATGTCCGGCTGCCACGGCGCGGCGGTTGTCACGCTTGGCCTGCGCGATCATCGTGGCGGACTGGTCAATTCCAGTTACCCTTCCCGGCAGTGCCAGGGGCAGCATCAACGCCGCGGCCTGCCCCGGCCCACAACCCAGATCGAGCACCTGCTCTCCGGGCTGAATGGCGAGGGCCTCCACAGCGATCCGCGTCGGTTCGCGGTTCGCCAGCTTCATCATCCTGCCCACCAACCGACCGGCAAAGCCGGTTGGGTTGGACAATTGACGGGCAAGAAAGCGCTTCACCGCGAACCTCAGCCGAGCTTGGACAGGAGGCTGCGAATTTCACCGCGACGACCGGCATCCCAGACGGGACGGTTCGGGTCTGCAGGCGCGCGCAGGGCCTTTTGCAGATAGGACTTCGCCGGCACCTTCTGGCCCTGTGCGGCGAGATAATCGCCATAGAACCAGTTGGCATCCATCCCATTTGGATCAGCCGCCAACGACGCCTGCAGGAAGGATTTGGCCTTCGCCGTATCTCCGAAAGCAATCGGCCAGCCGGGCACCTTATAATAGAGCACGCCAAGGCTCATCGCGACACCACCATGGGCGCCACGCGGATCAATGGAATAGGCCTTTTGCAAAATGGCACGGGCCGACTTGGCAAGGCCTAGTTGCTTAAACGGGCTCGCTACCGACGCCTCTTCGCTTGTCACAATACCCTGCCAAAGCAATGGCTCTGCCTTACCCGGATATTTGGCCGTGACCTGAGCAGCCTGCTTTTCGAGTGCCGCCAGTTGCTTGGTCTGGGCGTCTTTGCTCTTCACCTGATATTTGATGCGCGCCCATTCATTGTTGATGTGCTGCACTTGGGCATCCATTTGCGGGTCGTCCGACGCGTGGGCGATGCCCGGCGCAATGGCGAGGATGAGCGCGAACGCGCTGGTGCGAAGGGTGTTCTTGAAAGACATTTTGGTCCTTTCGGTCTGGGTCATTGAAAAAGGTGACGGGCCTTGGCCGTCTGCGGTGAAATGCCGGCGTCGACGAGACGGGGCAGCAGCGCGTTGATCCGCATGAATATCCGTTCCTGAAAGCCGATGAACACTTCTGTTTTGCGGGCGAGAATGGCCT
Organism: Chakrabartia sp.; assembly: GCA_040398605.1. Classification (GTDB taxonomy): domain Bacteria; phylum Pseudomonadota; class Alphaproteobacteria; order Sphingomonadales; family Sphingomonadaceae; genus Aquisediminimonas. The sequence goes on along the minus strand of JBBATT010000021.1, from coordinate 6,230 downwards.
CCACAATCCGGTCTGCCACGAACTCCGGCTCATCGGCCTTCATCTTGGTCAGTTCCATGAAGCGCATGACTGCCGGACTGTTAAACGCCGTCCTTGCAGCGCGCGGCGCGATGTAGGTGACGGCAACGCCCTGCCCTGACACTTCCCGGCGTAGACCTTCGCTCAGCCCCTGAAGGCCAGCCTTCGCGCTCGAATAAGAGGCGAAGAAGGGATATTTCACGGCGCCAAGCATCGATCCGATGTTCACAATCTGCCCGTCACCACGCGCCAGCATCTGTGGCATCACCGCGCGAGCCAATGCCGCGGGGGCGATGAGGTTGACGGCATAGCCGAGCCAGAGATTGTCGATCTCCTGCTGCTCAAACGGCCCAAAATATTGGAGGCCCGCAATGTTGACGAGGATATCAACCTGTCGCCCCTTCAAAGTGTCGGCAAGCTTGGTTTGCCCCTCTTCGCTGGAGAGATCCGCAAGGATCGTCTGCGGGCATTTTGCACACTCAACCCGATCAACGCCGGTCACATGGGCACCCAGTGCGATCAGACGCATCGACACAAGGGAGCCGATGCCGCCGGCCGCGCCGGTGACAACGATCTGCTTGCCCTCAAGCCGCTTCATCGAGAACCTCCATCGGGATGGCAGCGAACATGCCGCCAAACAGGCCAAACATGTCCTTGGCCATTTGAATGATCGCGTCCTGATCTGCCTTGTCCTCGATGCTGTTCATCAGCCCTGCGAAGAACTTCATATGATCAAGGTCGAGCGACCCGTGCGATGTCAGATAGCTGAACGCTTCCTTCGGCAGGCCGAGCGACGACTGGACGGCGGAAGCGCCATTGGTCGCCATGGCCACGCTGGTGCCTTCTAGGACATAGACCATGCCGAAAAATGCGGCGGCGTTTCCGTTCGCGATCGCATCATAAGCATGGGCGACCATCGCGGCGGTTGCCGGATAAGGCGCACTCTTTTCCGCAGCAACCGCATCACCACCGGCTGCGGCAATATCGTTCAAGATCCAGTGCTCATGCCCCGTCTCTTCCTCGATATATTCGGCCAGTGCCTCGGCGTAGGTCGGCTTGTCCGCCAGCTTCGCATGCGCTGCCTGAAGCAGCGGCACAGTATGGCGCACATGGTGATAGGCTTGCGTCAAATAGGCGATGTAGGTCGCGCGGTCGATCCGACCGGCAAGGCCCGCCTGAAGCTGAGGCACGCCGAGCAAGGTCTTCTGTGCGCCGGCAGTTTCCGCGACGAGACGATCAAAAAAGGGCAAAGTTTGTTCTCCTGTCAGATAGGCAGAGGTGATGGCCGAACGCTTGAGGCGGCCATTGCCGGTGAGCATTCCGTTCATCGGTGTGAAGGGCGAGACCATCCGCGTTTCGGTGATGTGGGCGTAGGCCGGGAGCGTGCCATTGGCGGCTAGAACAGCCGCTGCGATGTCAGCACCCGGACGTGAGGGCACGATGAGCGCACTCAAATTGGCTTCGCCGTCGCCATAAACCATGGCCTGCGCGATTTCCGGCTGAGCGAGCAAGGCACCTTCCACCCATTCAGGTGAAATGTTGCGGCCGTAAGAGGTAATGATCAGATTGGACTTGCGCCCTTCGATCCACAACCGACCTTCCTCATCCAATCGGCCAATGTCACCCGTCGCATAAGGGGTGGAAAGCGCGCTGCCGCCGATGGCGCCGAGGCACACAGGCCCGGTCAGCATGACCTCTCCATCCTCGGCGATCGTGATATTGTTAACGCCAAGGCTGCGTCCAACGCTGCCGCGTTCGCTTTCATCGCCACTCTCAAGCGTGATGACCGACGCACATTCGGTCATCCCATATCCCTGACGGACCGGCAGGCTGACCGCGACCGCACGCGCGATCAATGCCGGAGAGACGCGTGCGCCACCAACGGCGACCATGGTCAGCTTCGGCAGGCGGACGCCGGTCATTTCCATCGCCGTCACAAGACCCAGCAGATATTCAGGAACGAGGATGAGCGATGTGATCTCCTGTTCCACGATGACCTTCAGCAATCTGGCGAAGTCGGGCTGGAAGGGATTAGCGAAGCCCGTTTCGGCCAAAGGCAGCGCCACATAAGTGCCCCCGGCCAGAAGGACGGCGTAAAACCCTGCGACATTTTCCAGAAGGATGCCGGGTGGCAAAAGGGCAAGGTGTCGGCCGGCATGGACATGGCCGAGCGTATCAACCACGGCTTGCGCGACTTGCAGCGTCTGATCGCCGGACAGGCAGATGCCTTTGGGGGTTCCGGTGGACCCGGAGGTGAAACTGATCTTTGCTGTGCCGGCGGGCAATTCGGTGGCTGTGCAGCTAAGGTCTGTGATGGAGAGCGAGAGACCCGCACCACGTGACCAGCCGGACGTGGCATCTATCGACGCTATGGCCCCCGAGGCAGCGATTGCGTGCGCGGCCTGATCTGCGGTGAAAAAGGGCGGCAAAGGAAGTGCTGGAATACCGGCTTCCAGCAGCGCGAGATCCGCAACACACCCGGCAATGCCATGGTCAACAGTCAAAGCAACTGGCTGACCTGATGCCCCAAAGCGCCCAGCCAGCATAGCCGCTGCCTGCTCAACCTCCGTCTGAAGTTCTGCCCATGTCAGGGCGCCGTGCGCGCCGCCATCCAGAGCGATCGACGTGCCGCGCAGGGTTGCGTGGCGGCAAATGGCCTCAAGAAGGTGCGTCATGCCGCGTTCCGCTCCAGACGCCCCGAAAAGCGTGCCAGCCGTTCCTGGCCGTCCGCAATAAAGCCTGCGCAGACAACAGGGTCGAGATCATAATAGCGCCCCCATTCGCTGCCGTCGGGCGCAAGCCGAGCGGGGTCTGCCTTAGTGATCTCGACAAGGCTGAGGCCAAGACGTTGGAACATCTTACGCAAAGGCGCTGTCAGAACGGCCACTGCGATTTGTGCATCATTGCCAAGGTCGTTGGCGGTGCGCGCCCAAAGACCGATCATGGCCGTGGCATTGCTCGACGCCAGATTTCCAATCTCGACGATGTCAGCGCGCGAAACCGGACGCGCAAGCTGCTGCGTCAGGACCTGCTCAACGGGCGCATCCAGATAGGCTTCCAAGAAAAGAGCTTCCCGGTCGGCGCGCCGGTAGCCAAGAGCAGCACAAACGCGCCCGCCGCAGCTTTCGCCGAGAAGCTCATGGTAAGTTACCGTCGGGGCGGCACCATGCCGTGCTGCGTATCTGCTTGTGACAAGATCCAGAATAGAGCTGCGATCCATAAGTCGTCCTTTGCGGTTTCATGCAAAAGACGCCGATGCGTGCTGGCCACCTCATATGCGGGCCAAATTTTTTTCGTTATTGGTTTTAGGAGGCAGCCGCTGCGCTGTGCCGGACAATCAGGAGGTACATGACCGGGGTCACAATACGGCTGAGCAAGGTGGAGGAAATCAGCCCGCCAATGATCACCCAGGCCAGAGGCGCATAGAGCGGAGAGCCTGACAGCGCGAGAGGCAAGAGGCCGCCAATCGCGGTTACGGATGTCAGAAGAACCGGCAAGAAGCGGATTTCGCCCGCGCGCTCAATCGCCTCGATCAATCCCATGCCTTCGTCGCGCAGCCGCGTTGTGAAATCGACGAGCAGGATGGAGTTTTTGATCTCTATGCCGATCAACGCGACAAATCCGATGATCGCAAGGAAGGACACCGAATTGCCGGTTATGATGAGCGCGACAATCCCGCCAAAAAGTCCAAGTGGAATGACGCCCGCGACAACCGCGACTTCGCGGAAGCGTCCAAACTCCGCCACGAGTACCGCGAAGATGCCGAACATGGCAAAAAGGATGACGCCGCCCAAGCCTGCGGTATTACGCGCCGCAACTTCAGCCGCGCCCCCCACCTTCCAGGTGATGCCATTAGGCAGCTTCGTCTTTTCAAGCTTTGCAATGACGTCCGTGTTCAATTTTGATGCGAGGGCGCCGCGTTCATTATAGGCTTTCACCGTGACCGTTCGTTCCAGTTGGAACCGATTGATCTGGCTGGGGACAGATTTCAGCCGAGGTGTTGCGACTTCAGTCAGAGGCACAGTGCCGCCCGCCTGCGTCGATACATAGATGGACTGGAGCGCGGAAATGGGCTGGTCCTTGGCCATCGGCAATCGCACGACAATGGGATAGGTATCACCTTCCTGATCGCGAAAGCTGCTGGCCCGCTCCCCTGCAAGCGCGAGACGGACAGACCTGCGGACATCGCCCGGCGTCACACCGAGCAGGCTTGCCGATGCGGGGTCAAAGCCGATGTCTAAATCCACTCGGTCGATGGCGAGGGGGTTGTCGACATCGCGCAGACCGGGCGTCGCCTGCATGATCGACGCGACCTGACGCGCCCCTTCGCGCAAGGACGGGATGTCAGCACCACTTAGGCGGATGGCGACAGGGGCTTCCACCGGCGGCCCGTTTTCAAACTGAATCACAGTTACCTTGGCATCTGGATAGCCATCGAGCTTGCGTCTCAATTCATCGAGTTGGCGCGGACTGTCCGCCGGCAACCATTTGTCGATGGTGACGAACACTTCGCCATAGCGTGTGTCATCTTCGCGCGGGATGTTGTTGTAAAAGATCTGCGGATTGCCGCGTCCCACATTGTCCATGCGCCCGGTGATGCCCGGGAATGTGGAGACGATTTTGGAAACGTCGCGAACGGCGCGGTCCGTTGCTGCCATGCCGCTGCCTTCCGGCGTTTCCACCCGCACCATGAAATAGGGTGAGTCCGATGCCGGAAACAGACTTGCTCCGATGAGGGGCAAGGTGCCGAGCGTCGCCACGCAAATCGATAGCGAACCCCAAACAGTGAGTTTAGGGTTCTGGAGGCCCCAATGGAGGATGGGCTGGTAGAAGCGGTGGATGGCGCCATTGATCGCCTGAAGGACCCTGTTTCCATCCGGGCCGTGATTGTCCTTCAAAAGGCGGCTGGCCACAAAGGGAATGATCGTCAGCGAAACAATCAACGAACTGGCAACCGTGACCAGCACCGCAACCGGCAATCCCCGAACAAAATCCCCCGAGGTTTCCGGCAGGAAGGTCAGCGGCAGGAAGGCGAACAGCAACACGCCTGTTGAGCCAAGCACAGCAAGACTGATTTCCTTGGTGCCACTGATCGCGGCGGCCGTCGGCGCCTCCCCGCCCCGCATGTGGCGTTCGATATTCTCAGTCACCACGATGGAATCGTCGACCAACAGGCCAAGCGAAATGATGAAACCAGATATACTGATCTGATTGAGCGTGTAGCCCAGTTGAGCAAGCGCGAAGACGCCCATGGCGAGCGACAAGGGGATCGACACCATCACCACGAGCGACGCACGCCAGCCCAACGGAATAAGCGTGATCAAAACCAAAGCGAGCGCGATGGCAAAATCAGTGGCCAATTGGTTGAGGCGCCGCTTGATATCCAGCGTCTGATCAAAGGCGGTGGCGAGCTTCATATCAGGGGGGAGCGATGCGTTGAGCGCATTCACCGCTACGCCGAGCCGCTTGCGCAAGTCCGGCGCGCTGACAGCGTCCTTTTGCTTTACGGAAATGAAAATGGCTCTCTGGCCATTATAGCGCGTGTAATGAAGCTGTTCGGCCTCTGCCCACTCGACCTTGGCGACGTCGCCCACTGTAATGAAGCTGCCCGGTTCACCCTTAATGATGGAGCCCCTGAGGGCCTCCAGAGAGCGATAAGCACCCCCTGCATCGACATTGAACCGCCGGTCTCCCGCGTTGATGGATCCCGCCGCAATCGTTGCCCCGCCTACGGAAATGCCATTGGCCACATCCGTCGCAGGAATGCCGGCCTCTGAAAGGCGACCGGAGTCGATGGCAACACGCAATTCGGGTTTGGCCAAGCCGTAGATGGTCGTGGCGCGGACGCCGGGCACGACATTTAACCTGTCGCGAACGTCCTGCGCATATTTTTCCATTCGCCGCCAAGAGGCCTTGTCACTCACCAAAGCGAGCTGGATCACTGCAGCTTCCGTGGTCCGCACGCGGCGGAATTCAATGCGCCCGATACCGGAGGGCAGTTGGCCGCGAATGGCATTTACATCGCGGACAACGCGGTCCAGCGCCTGATCTGCATTGGTTCCATAATCAAATTCCGTCGAAATGACGGCCACGCCACTGTTGCTGGTCGAGCGGATCTCCTTGATCCGATCAATGCCTTGAACGGCCTCTTCAATCGGCTTGGCGACGGTCTCTTCAACTTCCGCAGCATCCGCGCCCGGAAGGGAGACGAC
>JBBATT010000020.1:0-15565 GCA_040398605.1 Chakrabartia sp. | reverse complement strand
ATCGACAGGCCCGATTCGGTCAGGCGCGTGATGCCGCCAATGACCACCATGATGAAAACGAGGCCGGCAACGGCAAAGAGCCAGCGGGCAATAGCGAGGGGACGAGCAGAGGTTTCTGACATGGCGGCGCCTATAGACCTGCGGCCAGAACAGCGAAAGCCCAGCTTCACCAAAGGGCACGGACGTTTTGTGTAAGCAGGGCAAGCGAGAGGGTTGGCAGATGATATATTGTAACGTCTTCAGCGATGTGGCATAGGCTTGGGCACGCAGAAGGACTCGCACGTTGACGCCACGACTGACATGGGATCGCTTTGACCGATGGGCTATTGCCCTGTCGGGTCTGTGCGTCGCCCATTGCGTCGCGACGGCGGTGTTTTTCGCGATGCTCGCCTCCGTCGGCGGCGCCTTGGTCAACCCGCTTTTTCATGAAGTTGGCCTGCTTCTCGCAATAGTGTTTGGCGCGATCGGCCTCGGCCGCGGTGTGATGACGCACGGCTATGCCAAGCCGGCCTGGATTGGCGCGCTGGGCCTTGGCGTGATGCTGGGCGCGCTCACCCTGCCACATGGCGGCGGCGAGGCGCTGTTTACGGTCTGCGGTGTCATCCTTGTCGCTTTGGGGCATCATCTCAACCGACGCGCCGTCTGCTAATCACTGCCCGACGCTTGCGGCGCAGCGCGCGGCGGCGTAAGTTTGGCCCATGGCTTCCCACGCACACCATCACCACGACCATCCTGCGGGCGACGATCTGATCGACGCGGCACGCAACGCCATGGCACGCTCCGGCGAACAATGGACAGCAATGCGCGCCAGCGTGTTTGATGCCCTTGCCGCGTTTGAGAATCCCGCGTCTGCGTATGACATTGCAGACGCAGTTTCCAAATCACAGGGGCGGCGGGTTGCGGCCAATAGCGTCTACCGCATCCTTGATCTGTTCGTGGCGGCCAATGTCGCGACGCGGGTGGAAAGCGCCAATGCCTATCTGGCCAATGCGCATCCCGATTGTGATCATGATTGCATCTTTCTCGTCTGCGATGATTGCGGCAACACAACGCATATCGACGATGACCATGTGACCCAGGGCGTTCGCGCCGCCGCCTGCAAAGCAGGGTTCAAACCGGTCCGTCCGGTCATTGAGGTGCGCGGCACCTGCGCTGATTGCGCTTAAGGCTCCCCCATGGAAACCAAGCTCTACGCTGACTTACAGGCGCTCAACATTTCCTATGATGTGGTTGAACATCCGGCGGTCTTCACCGTTGAGGAAAGCCGCGCTGTTGATGGCGACATTCCGGGCGCACACACCAAAAACCTGTTCCTAAAGGACGCAGGCGGCCGTTTCTGGCTTGTCACCGTCCCCGCCGCCTTCCGGGCTGACCTCAAGGCGCTGCCTGCCGTCATGGGGGCCAAGCGGGTCAGCTTTGGCAAGGGTGAAGATATGGAGCGGCTGATCGGTGTCACGCCGGGGTCGGTCACGCCATTGGGCGCGATTGCCGATGCGGAAGGCGCCGTCACCATCGTGCTGGATGCAACGCTTGCCGCGGCGGAGCGCGTCAATTGCCATCCCTTGCGCAATACAGCGACACTCGGCATGTCGGGCGCTGATCTTGTCCGCGCGCTGACGCATTGGGGCCATTCCCCCGTCATCATCGACGTTCCCGCCCAAGACTGATGCGCGTCCTTGGCGCGATCCTTGGGGGTGGCCAGTCAAGCCGCTTCGGGTCTGATAAGGCATTGGCGGAGCTAAATGGGCGGCCGCTGATGGACCACGCATGGGCCGGGCTTCGCCCGCATGTGGAGGCGGTCATCACCGTTGGACGCGATTGGCCGGGATTGGCGCGCGTTGAGGATCAGCCAGCGCCCGGTCTTGGTCCGCTTGGCGGGCTGCTCGGCGCATTGACCTATGCACAGGCGCAGGGGTTTGACCTCGTCTTGACCTGTGGGTGCGATACGGTTGGGCTGGAGGTAGAGGCGGTGTCCGCTCTCTCACCTGCGCCAGCCGTGCTCGATGTCCTGCCCATTGTCGGGCTCTGGCCCGCCGACTTGGCCGAGGTGCTCCGTGACTGGATGGCCGACCCGGCAAACCGGTCTGTCTATCGCTTTGCCGATCATGTGGGTGCGCGACGGGTGGCGGTCGCGCGGCCCCCTGCCAACATCAACCGGCCGGAAGATTTGGCTACATTATAGACTCACCGCTCACCCTGAGCTTGTCGAAGGGCCGTCCTTTCTGTTTATCAGAGAAGGAAGGACAAGGCTTCGACAAGCTCAGCCCAAACGGAGAAATGGGAGGGGTATCAGTCCCCCGTCTTTGCCGCCCAAACCCTTTTGCCGCCGACCCAGGTTTCGAAAACCTTGGTCGCGCGCAATTCAGCAGGCGTGGCGAGCAGGGGATCTGTATCCACAAGAATGAAGTCTGCCCAAAGTCCGGGAGAAAGCCGCCCGACCTTGCCTTCTGCAAAGCTGGCATAGGCCGCGCCCGTCGTGAACCCGGCCAACGCATCTTCGCGGGAGACGCGTTCTTGGGGTTGCCATCCGCCAAAGGGCTCGCCCTTGGCATCCATCCGCGTGAAGGCCGTCGCCATCCCGGCATAAGGGTCCGGGCTTTCCACCGGCACGTCGGAGCCAAAGGCCAGACGCGCACCGGCCACCTGCATGGCATGCCAGGCATAGGCACCGCCCAGTCGTCCGCTGCCCAGTCGCGCTTCGGCCATCAGCCGGTCGCTTGTCTGATGAACGGGCTGCATTGAGGCGATGACGCCTAGCCGCGCAAAGCGGGGGATGTCCGCCGGATCAACGAGCTGCGCGTGCTCAATCCGCCAGCGCCGGTCGCCGCCATAGGTTTGCGTCATTTCCGCAATCGAATCGAGCACCTGCGCGTTCGCCGCATCGCCGATGGCGTGCACAGCGACCTGAAAGCCGTCCATGGCCGCCCGGCTCATCAGATTGCGCAGCTTGGCATCGTCAAGGAATTGCAGCCCGCGTTCGCCCGGCTTGTCGGCATAGGGTTGCTTGAGCCAAGCCCCGCGTGATCCGAGCGCGCCATCGGCATAGAGCTTCACGCCTGCCATGCGCAGCTTGTCGCCATAGAGCCAGGGCGTGGGCTCGCCTGCCGCGATGGCCAGCATCGGTTCGATACTGCCCGAATAGCTGAAGATGCGGATGTTGAGCCACCCAGCATCACCTGCGCGGCGGTACGAAGCCCAATCCTCGGTTGAGGTGCCCATATCGGCAATGCCAGTGATGCCAAAGGCGAGCAGATGCTCCTGCGCCTTGGCCAGCGCCACGTCGCGTTCCTTGGACAAAGGCTTGGGCACGGCCTGCTCCACCAGCGATGACGCCGCATCCACGAAGACACCACTCGGCTTGCCGCCATCCATCTGGATTTGCCCACCCGGTGGGCTTTTGCTGGCAGCGGTGACGCCGGCGGCCGCCATCGCAGCACTGTTCGCCCAGCCGGCATGGCCATCCACGCGTTCCAGCCAGACGGGCCTGTCGGACACGGCGGCATCCAGCTCCGCCGCTGTCGGGAAGCGGCCCAGTTTCCAGCTTTCCTGATTCCACCCGCGCCCGATGATCCACTTTCGACTGGGGTTGGCGCGGGCATAGTCAGCAATCTTCGCCTGCGCCTCCGCAAGGCTTTTCGTGCCGGACAAATCCAGCGTCATCAGCTGGAAGCCCAGCCCCATGACATGGCCGTGTGCGTCGATCAGGCCGGGCATCAGCACGCGCCCTCGCCCATCCAGCCGATAGTCAAACGCCTCAGGCTGTTCTTTCTTATTCTTCTTTTTCTTTTTGGGGTCGCCCGCCATTTCGTTGGAACGGATCAACCGGGCGATCTTGCCATCCTTGCCGATCACGAGACCCGTAAAACGAACCACTTCGCCTTTTGCGTCGAGCGTCAGGCCGTTTACATTTTCAACCAGCGTATCGGCCAGCAGCGTTGCGGGCGATGCGGAGATTAGGGCCGCCGCGAGGGCGGCGATCCGCGGGAACAGGGTCATTTGGCTTTCAATCTCCGGATGAGGGCGCTGGTATCCTGACGGCCGCCGCCCATATCCTGCACTTCGGCATAGAATTGGTCGATCAGGGCAGCGAGTGGCAGGGTCGCGCCATTCGCGCGCGCTTCGGATAGGGCAAGGCCAAGGTCCTTGCGCATCCAGTCTACCGCAAAGCCGAAATCAAATTCGCCCTTGGCCATCGTGTCCCAACGGTTGAGCATCTGCCAACTGGAGGCAGCGCCGCCGGAGATCGATTCAAACACCTTGTCGAGGTCAAGTTCTGCCGCTTGCGCAAACCGCATCGCTTCCGACAGGCTCTGGATGATGCCGGCAAAGGTGATTTGGTTGACCATCTTGGTCGTCTGGCCTGCACCTGCGGGGCCGACATGGACGATCTTGCGGGAATAGGCTTCCATAAAGGGTGTCGCGGCGGCAATGGCGTCGTCCCTGCCGCCACACATCAGCGTCAGCGTGCCTTGTTCGGCACCAATTTGCCCGCCCGTCACAGGCGCATCGACCACCTTGATGCCCACGTCCTTGGCTTCGACGGCCAATTGCCGCGCAATCTGGGCGGAGACAGTGGTGTGATCAACATAGACTGTGCCCGGCGACATCGACCGGAAGGCGCCATCGCGGCTGACGGTGACGGCGGCAAGATCCTCATCGGTCCCGACACAGCTGATGACGGCGTCCACGCCTTCTGCGGCCTTTGCCGGCGAATCGGCGACAGTGCCACCATGCGCTGCGACCCATGCCTCCGCCTTGCCGCGCGTGCGGTTATAGACGGTGAGCTCATGCCCTGCTGCAGCGAGGTGACGGGCCATTGGCCCCCCCATGATGCCCAGCCCGATAAATGCGATTTTTCCCATACCCCATCCTTAAGGCGGCTTCACAGGCTTGGCCAGAGGCGCATCGCAGGTGCTGCCAAGCTGGCTTTGTCTTGCCTTTTTGCGCAGGAAAGCCCAAGGCCCGCGCCATTATGGCCACTGCACCTGCCCCTGGAAAACCGCTGCCTGTCTCCATCGATGATGTGAGGGCTGCGCGTGAGCGTATTGCAGGCTCCATTGTCCGCACGCCAACGCTGCGCAGCCAAACGTTGTCGCAACTGACGGGTGCCAATGTCTGGCTGAAGTTTGAAAATCTCCAGTTCACAGCAGCTTATAAGGAGCGCGGGGCGCTCAATCGGTTGCTTCAACTTGGACCGGAAGCGCGCAAGGCAGGCGTCATTGCAGCGTCTGCCGGCAACCACGCGCAGGGTTTGGCCTATCATGGCAAGCGCCTTGGTGTGCCCGTCACGATTGTGATGCCGAAGCCAACGCCCATCGTGAAGATTATCCAGACGGAAAGCCACGATGCCCGTGTCGTGCTGTTCGGAGAAACCTTTGATGCAGCTTACACGCATGCCCGCGAGATGGAGGCCGCTGAAAACCTGACCTTCGTCCATCCGTTTGACGAGGCAGACATCATCGCAGGGCAGGGCACACTCGCGCTCGAAATGCTCGAGGACGCGCCCGATATTGATTGCTTTGCTGTGCCCATTGGCGGCGGCGGGCTCATTTCCGGTATCTCGACGGTTGCCCGTGCGCTTAAGCCTGAGGCCAAGATCATCGGCGTGCAGGCAGAGCTTTTTCCAAGCATGTATAACGTCATCAAGGGCACGAACCTGCCCATTGGCGGCGATACGCTCGCCGAAGGCATTGCTGTCAAATATCCAGGCGACCTGACCCGCACCTTCGTGCGTGATCTGGTGGATGACATTCAGCTGGTCGGGGAACGGCATCTTGAAGAATCGGTGAGCCTGCTGCTCCAGATTGAAAAGACGGTGGTTGAAGGCGCAGGCGCCGCGGGCCTTGCGGCATTGCTCGCCAATCCAGAGATGTTCCGGGGCCGCAATGTCGGCATCGTTCTGTGCGGCGGTAATATCGACACGCGTCTGCTCGCCAATGTCTTGCTGCGTGATCTCGCCCGTTCCGGCCGACTCGCCCGCATTCGGCTGCGTTTGCAGGACCGTCCGGGCGCGCTGTTTGGCGTTTTTGGCATTTTTGCGAACCTCAATGCCAATGTGCTCGAAATCTATCACCAGCGCGTCTTCACAACGCTGCCCGCAAAGGGTCTGATCACCGATATTGAATGCGAACTGCGGGATCGGGCCCATTTGGAGGTGCTGTTGGCGGCGCTCGCCGAAGGCGGATATGACGCCAGCCTTGTCGAATTGGCGTGATATCTTCGTTTTAACCGCGTTTTGATGGTAAACGATCTTTTCACCTTGTCGTTCACCCGACATAAGTGAGCCCAGTGCGGTGTCGTCTGACGCGCCGTTCGTGGATGTTCAACCGCAAGAGGCTCGGCAAAGGCGATGACAGCACAGTTCCGCTTTCCCCGCTTCTTCGTGACCAGCCCTGCGCCATGCCCCTATCTGCCGGGCAAGTTTGAACGCAAAGTCTTCACCGATCTGTCCGGACTTCATGCAGGCGAACTCAATGAGGCGCTGAGCAAGATCGGCTTTCGCCGCAGCCAGGGCGTCGCCTATCGCCCCAGCTGCCTCGATTGTTCAGCCTGTGTGTCGGTGCGCGTGGTCGCGGGTGAATTTGAACCCAATGCCTCGCAGAAGAAGATGCTGCGGCGCAACGCCGATCTGGAAGTGTCTGCCTGCCAGCCTTGGGCCACAGAGGAGCAGTTTGCACTGCTGCGGCGCTATCTCGGGGCGCGCCATCCGGGTGGCGGCATGTCGCAGATGGACGACACCGACTATGCGGACATGGTCGAGACCACGCCTGTCGACACCAATGTCATCGAATATCGGGAGCCATCGGTTGATGGAAAGCCCGGCCGCCTGATCGGCGCCTGTCTGATGGACCGGCAGGTGGACGGGCTGTCGATGATCTACAGTTTCTTTGATCCGGACCTGCCGTCACGGCCCGGACTTGGCACCTACATCATCCTTGATCATATCCTGCGCGCAGCCGAGGCTGGCCTGCCCTATGTGTATCTCGGCTATTGGATCGCAGGTTCCCCGCGCATGGAATATAAAACGCGCTTTCAGCCGCTTGAACGGCTCGGCCCGCAGGGCTGGGGCCGGTTTGAGCCTGAAGAAGCGAAAGAACGTGTCTTCCCGCCCGAACTCGCGCGGGTGATGATCGGGGCCTAGATCAATCCTGCCAATGGCGACGATGGGTCGGCATACATGCGCCGCCCCATGCGTCCTGCACGATAGGCGGCCCGTCCGCTTTCCACGGCCAGCTTCATGGCACGCGCCATCAGAATCGGGTCCTTGGCCTCGGCAATGGCGGTGTTCATCAGCACGCCTTCACAGCCAAGTTCCATGGCGACAGCGGCGTCCGACGCCGTGCCGACGCCGGCGTCGACAAGCACCGGCACATTGGCCCCTTCAATGATGAGGCGGATGGTCACGCGGTTCTGGATGCCAAGGCCTGAGCCAATCGGTGCACCCAGCGGCATGATGGCAACGGCGCCTGCCTCTTCCAACTGCTTGGCGGCAATGGGATCATCCACGCAATAAACCATCGGCTTAAAGCCTTCCTTCACAAGGACTTCGGTTGCCTTCAGCGTTTCGCGCATATCCGGGTAAAGCGTCCGCGCCTCGCCCAGAACTTCGAGCTTCACCAGATCCCAGCCGCCCGCTTCCCGCGCCAGGCGCAGGGTGCGGATCGCATCGTCTGCGGTGAAGCAGCCTGCCGTGTTGGGCAGATAGGTGTACTTCTTCGGGTCGATAAAATCGGTCAGCATCGGCGCATTAGGGTCCGACACGTTTACGCGGCGGACGGCGACGGTGATGATCTCTGCGCCTGACGCCTCAAGCGCGGCGGCGTTCTGGGCGAAATCCTTATACTTGCCGGTGCCGACAATGAGGCGCGAGGTGAAGGTGCGACCCGCGACGGTCCAGCTGTCGCTATTCTCCGCGCCGCCACCGACGAAATGCACGATTTCCAATTGATCCCCTTCCCCCAATTGTACCTGATGCAGCGTTGACCGGGGCACGATTTCGCGGTTCCGCTCAACGGCGACTTTGGCGGGTTCCAGCCCGATTTCGGTCACAAGATCGGCGATGGATGCGCCTGCGCGCACCTGCCGTGGCTCTCCGTTTAACTGGATGGAAATCATGGGCGCCCGTCCGTTCCTTTGCCTTTTGCTGCCGGTCCATATAGGGGAGGAACCCAGCGTCGCAACCGCACATCATTCGGAGCCTGCCCGCATGGCCGAAAAGCCTGTTATCTATGTCCTAAATGGTCCCAACCTCAACCTGCTCGGCACGCGCGAGCCGGAGATTTACGGCGCCGACACGCTTGACGATATTGCCGGGCGGCTGGAAGATCAGGCTCAAGCCCTTGGGGTTGCTGTGGATGTTCGGCAGTCCAATCACGAAGGCCATCTGGTCGATTGGCTGCACGAAGCGCAGGCGATGGAGGCCAAGGCCGTGCTGCTGAATGCAGGGGCCTTCACGCACACATCAATTGCGCTGTACGACGCCATCAAGGCAATCAAGACACCGGTGATTGAGGTCCATTTGTCGAACCCGCACACGCGGGAAAGCTTCCGCCATAAGAGTTACGTTGGGGAAGCGGCGAAGGGAACCATCGCCGGATTTGGGGCGTTGAGCTATGCGCTCGCGCTGGACGCCGCCGCCAAGCTCTGACAAAGGGCGGCACAATATCACATCCTTTGGGGGTCAAATGGCTGAGAGAACAGGTACGATGCAGGTAGATATCAAGTTGGTTCGGCAATTGGCGGAACTGCTCAATGAAACCGGGCTGACCGAAATCGAAGTCGAAGATGATGATCGCAAGATCCGCGTCGCCCGCACCTTGCAGGCGGCCTCGGTTGCGGTTGCTGCGCCGGCACCGGTCGCTGCGCCCGCAGCAGCACCTGTCGCGCCAGCCGCCCCTGCGGACCACCCCGGGGCGCTCAAGTCGCCCATGGTGGGCACCGTGTATCTCGCTGCCTCGCCGGAAGCCGCGCCCTTCGCCTCTGTCGGTGATACCGTCAAGGAAGGCGATACCATCGTCATCATCGAAGCGATGAAGGTCATGAATCCGATCACTGCGACCAAGGGCGGTAAGGTGACGCAGGTTCTGGTCTCTAACGGTCAGCCGGTCGAATATGACCAGCCGCTCGTCGTCATTGAATAACGGCGGGCACGCATGACAATCGAAAAGCTCCTGATCGCCAATCGCGGCGAGATTGCGCTGCGCATCCACCGCGCCGCGCACGAAATGGGCATCAAGACGGTGGCTGTCCATTCGACAGCGGATGCTGATGCGATGCACGTCCGCCTTGCCGATGAAGCGATCTGCATCGGCCCGCCATCGGCGAAGGACAGCTATCTCAATGTCCCCGCGATCATTTCTGCGGCCGAAATCTCGGGCGCTGATGCCATCCATCCGGGCTATGGTTTTCTGTCAGAAAATGCGCGCTTTGCCGAGATTATCGAAGAGCATAAGCTGATCTTCGTCGGCCCGAAGCCGGAGCACATCCGGACGATGGGTGACAAGGTGATGGCCAAGAAGACGGCCGGCGCCCTTGGCCTGCCGCTCGTGCCCGGCTCGGACGGCGCCATCGACGATGTCGAAGAGGCCAAGCGCATTGCGCGTGAGGTTGGTTATCCGGTCATCATCAAGGCCGCGTCGGGCGGCGGTGGTCGCGGCATGAAGGTCGTGTCGACCGAGGAAGAACTCGAAACCCAGATGCAGCAGGCTGGCACCGAAGCGAAAGCCGCTTTTGGTGACGCGACAGTCTATCTCGAAAAATATCTGGGTAATCCGCGCCATATTGAATTTCAGGTGTTTGGCGATGGCAAGGGCAATGCCATCCATCTGGGGGAGCGCGACTGTTCGCTCCAGCGCCGCCATCAGAAGGTTCTGGAAGAAGCGCCCTCGCCTGTGATCACGGCGGAAGAGCGCGCGCGCATGGGCGGCATCGTCGCCAAGGCAATGGCTGATATGAGCTATCGCGGGGCCGGGACGATTGAGTTCCTTTGGGAAAATGGCGAGTTCTATTTCATCGAAATGAACACGCGCATTCAGGTCGAACATCCCGTGACGGAAATGATCACCGGCTTTGATCTGGTGCGCGAACAGATCCGCGTGGCCGAAGGCAAGCCGCTATCGGTTAAACAGGAAGATCTGGAGTTTCGCGGCCACGCCATTGAATGCCGGATCAATGCCGAAGACCCGCGCACCTTTGCGCCGTCCCCCGGCACAATCAGGGCCTATCATCCTGCAGGCGGCATGCATGTCCGCGTCGATAGCGGGCTGTATGCGGGCTATAAGATCCCGCCTTATTATGACAGCATGATCGCCAAGCTGATCGTCTATGGGCGGACGCGCGAAAGCTGCATGATGCGGATGCGTCGGGCGCTTGAGGAAATGGTCGTCGACGGCGTGAAGACGAACATCCCGTTGCATCAGGATCTGCTCGCCCAGCCTGACGTGATCGATGGCAATTATTCGATCAAATGGCTCGAAGAATGGCTCGCCGCTGAAGAGGCCAAAGGCTGATATCGTTGGCCCGTCGGCAGGCGCTGACGGGCGGGTGTTTGCCCAGACAAAAAACTTCGTCCGAAATGGAAAAAATGCACTCCAAGGGCATCAAAAACGCCCCGAGATCATTTCAATATGGAACGAATCGCCGAATCAGGCGTTCGTGATTCGGGTTGTGGCACCATATCCAAGTGCCCGTGTCGGGTTCTTACAAGCGGCCGCGACGCTGCTCCTCGCGCCACCGTCTGCCCGCGCGACCTTCATGAAAGAAGGGCCCCGCGCCGAAGCGCGAAGCCCTTCAAAAATGGCTGATTAGCAAGCTTTTCAGGCTTAGCCGTTCTTCCAGCCGCCGCCCATGATCCAGTCCCAAATTCCTCTTTTGGTCGGGGCGGGGTACACCGCTTTCTTCGTCTTCATATCTTTTCCCCTTGTCACACACAGTCACCGGGGGAACCGGCGACAAGGGGAGTTTGGATTCAGCCATTATGGTTTACAAGAGTTTAATCATCCTAAGCTGCTTCGGGCCGTGCCTGCCGGCCGACAAATTGGAAAAACTCCTCGCGCGGCATCGGGCGTGAAATGAAGAAGCCTTGGGCCTTGTCGCAGCCCATGGACTTTAAGAGCTCGAGCGTCTCGAGCGTCTCGACGCCTTCCGCCACCACACTATGCCCAAGCGAGTGGGCAAGCTCGATTGTGGCATTGACGAGCACGCGGTCACTGCGGTTGCGGTCCATGGCGCCGACAAAGCCCCGGTCAATCTTGAGTTCGGTGGCCTTGATCGTCTTGAGATACTCAAGCGTGCAATAGCCCGTCCCATAATCGTCGATGGAAACCGTCACCCCAAGGGCGGTTAATGCGTTGACCGTTGCGTACATGTCTGCCTCATTTTCGACAGCCGCAGACTCGGTGATCTCAATGGTCAGCATGGTCGCTTTGACGCGGAAGCGCCGCAGGGCTTCCTGCACATTGCGGACGAAATCCTTCCGGCTGAACATTTGGGCAGACAGGTTGACGGCAACCTCCTGACGGCCATGGGTTGCAGCGACCATCGCTAGCGCTTGATCCAGCACGAAATAAGTCAACTTATCGATGCGGCCATGCGCTTCGGCGACCGAAACAAATTCTTCAGGAGAGATGGAGCCGCGCTCTGGATGTGTCCACCGCACCAGCGCTTCGGCACCCGTCACTTGCCCTGTTCGCAGGTCCAGCTTGGGTTGATAGGCCACCCAGACTTCGCCGCTTTCGATGGCGGTATCGAGGCGACCGAGCAACGACATATTCCATTCGGCCTCGTTCAGACGGGCGGGGTCATAATATTTCCAGCGGTGGCCGGCCGCAGCCGCCTCGTCCGCTGCCACAAGAGCACTTGCGAAGCGCGCGCCGAGATCGGCTGATGTGCCCGATTCGATTCCAAAGGCAATGGAGACGTCGACCTGCCAATTGCCGACCGCGACGGGCATCAGGAAGAAGCTGTGGATGGCTTCCAACTGGTCCGACAGTTCGGCATGCGCGACGCCGTTAGCGACCCAGCAAAAAATGCCGTCATCTCCGTGATAGAGCGTTGAGGCGTTGCCCGCCTTTAGTCGCGCCGCAATTTGCGTGGCGAGCACATCTTCATTTTGCGCGAGGGCGGCGACAAGCTCCGCATAATTCTTGACGCGGACCGCAACGACGGCGTCGCCAGGGGCGCCTTTGCGTTCCTTGAGCGCAAGCAGATTGGGCAAGCCTGTGAGCGGGTTTACGCGGGCATCCCCGCGGCGGTAGCTGCGCCAGGCCCGGATGATGAGCACGCAGGCGCACAACAGCAGGCCGGCTGCGGGATTCAGATAGATGTTGCGGAATTCAAGCAGAATCGGGCCGAATAACAATACACTGCCTGCAACCACGCTCATAATAGCGGCGGTACGTCGACGCCCGAACCAAAGGGCCAGCGAACATAGTCCCGCAAATGCAAAGCCCGGCGCCCAGTCCAGATTTGTCTGGGGCCCAAGGCGCATTGTTTCGGCTGCGATCACGTGAATGAGCGCGGTGGGCAAAGGCTCTCCGCCGGGGACATTCTCCGCAAACCGGCCGGTTGAAATGAGAACCGTCTTGCCCGCGAGGGCGGATCCGGCCGATCCGTCCATGACCTGCAACGCGCTGATTTGGGGAATCGAGCGCGGGTTAACGGAATAGTCGATGATGATGTCAGACCGATCTGGCATCTTTTTGGCACCGGCCATTGCTGCGGCGAGGCTCGGAAACTCTTCGCCTTCCGCCTTCATACTGTAAGATGCACGCCAAGCATGGCCAAAGCCATTGAAGTAGAGTGGAACTCCTACGGTAGCGGCGACTTTATCATAGATAATCGCTGGCTTCTCGAAGCGGCGCTCATGCGTCACAGGGTCCTTGTCAAAATTGGCGCCGATCAGTGGCTTTCTCGACAGACGGGCAAAGGCCTTGGCCAGAGTGGCGTCCATTTCCGCAGAGCCTGTTGGGACAAAGACATGCTCAAAGGCCAATTGTCTGGCGCCTGCGGCATCGATACGTTCAACAAGATCAGCCACCTTATTGCGGGGCCAAGGCCATTCGCCATGGGCGGCGACGGTTGGGCTGTCGATGGTGACCACGACGATTTGCCCGCTCGCGTCATGGGCGCGGGCGTGATTGCGCAGAACGCGCATGACATCGTCTAGCGGCGCGGTCGCTTCGAGCAACCCTGCCAGGAAGCACACGACAAAAGCCCATAAAAGCGGGCGGTTCCGCTTTCCGGTCAGGGTCGTCCAAGAATGTTTAACGAGGTGGAGCAATTGGGCCTCGGGTCATTTTGTTTGGACCAGATAAACCCAAAATGGTTAATTTCCTGTTGTCGGTTTTTCATCGGTTATCGTGATGAATCAATCCGTTTTGGATCATATTGGCAGTAACCTTATTGGTCGGCGTTCGACGGTGGGCGTGACCGCTGCATATGTCTGGCCTTGCCATACCCTGTGGGTTTCGTGCATTTGGAGGTTTGGCGCGGTCCATCGTCGCCAAGGGTGCATTGAACATGATGTTTGTCCGGAAGCCGTTTGTGTTGGTTCCTGCGCTTTTACTGGCAGGGACGGCCGCTTTTGCGCAGCAGGCCCCGAAGACTATTCTTCCGCCTGCCCTCACTCAGACTGCACCGCCCACGCCGAGTACAACTGCACCGATTCCAGCCCTTCCCGAAGAGGTGCCGCCTGCGCAAATTGTCGCTGTCGCACCGGCTTGGCCGCTTGGTGATGCGGGGAAGCTTTTGGCTATTGTGCGCGCCGCCCCAAAGCGCGGGCTTATTGTCGCAGACTATGAGCCGGAGGTACTGGAGGCCGCGATTGCAGGCGGTGAAGGCGTGGCGCTAAACGATGTCGCGACGCGCATTTTCACACGGTTGGCAACGGACTTACGCGACGGCCGGACGCCGCTTGCGGCCCGCGTCCAATGGTTGATCGTCGACACGGATGCGCTCACTTTGCCGATTGACTTGGCGCTCAGCAAAGCTCTGGCATCGCATGATATTGACGGCGCCATGACAGCGTTGGAGCCAAAGCATCCCGATTATGCCGCATTGAAGGCAGAACTGGCAAAAACGCCTGCGTCCGATACCGTCAAAATTGGCCTTCTGCGTGTCAACCTGGAGCGCTGGCGGTGGATGCCGCAGTCGCTTGGAGAAAAGCATCTTCTCGCCAACGTGCCTGAATATATGGTGCGGGTGAACACCTTTGGCCGCAACATCGCGGCCTATCGCGTGATTGTGGGGAAGAAGGACACGGCAACGCCGCAGCTATCGGCTAAGGCTGTGGGGATCGTTGTTCATCCGCCCTGGGTCTTGCCGCAGAGCATTATTCGCCAAGAGGTGGGTCCGCTCATTGCGCGCGACCCGGCCGCCGCACGGGCGCGGGGCTATGTCTGGACGGGATCGGGCAAGACTTTGTCCGTCGTGCAGAAGCCCGGACCGACAGCCGCGCTCGGCCAGTTGAAGATCGACATGCCCAATGGCGAAGCCATCTTCCTGCATGACACGCCCAACAAGACGCTGTTTGTCAATAATCCGCGCGCCTACAGCCATGGGTGCCTGCGCACAGAGCGGGCGTTTGAACTTGGCATTCTCCTGAGCCTTATCCAGTCCGGCGAGCGGTTGGATGATGTGTCCGTGCGCGAACACATCGCTGATGATCTCGTCAAACTGATCCGCGCGGGCAAGACAGAGAAGTACCCCTTCAAAGAGGCGATCCCCGTCCATATCGGCTATTTCACCATGGCGACGGCAGGCGGCAAGGTGTTGCAGCGCTTTCCGGACCTGTATGCACGTGACGTCCCGGTGCTTGCCGCTTTTGCGCGTCCCCGTGTCGAACCAACGCCTGTTGCGCCTGTTGCCTCGCCCGCCCCGGTTGGTTGATCTGCGCAATCGGTTGAAGGGCAGAGCGTGTTTTCCAAGGCGTGAAGGGCATCTTTAAGGGCCATTTACGTCATCACCGCGTAACAATGGATGCTAGGCTGGCATTTTTATTGCGAATCTGTTAACCGCCATCTGACAGCGGGGTTCACCCGCACCCGGAAAAAGTTGTCCAGACCAAAAGCCTTGCGCACTCTGCGTCGCCGTTCTGCCCGACGCGCGCATCCTGCGAGGTCTCAATGGACACATCGGTTGGAAAGGTCGCAGTAAATGTCTTCTAACGCATTGAATTTCGTCGTTGGCGATTATGTGGTTTATCCTAAGCATGGCGTTGGCCGTGTTGTGGAACTGCAGAGCTCGGAAATCGCTGGAATGAAGCTGGAACTCTATGTTCTGCGCTTTGAAAAAGAGAAGATGACGCTCCGTGTTCCAACGAACAAGGCTGAAAGCGTCGGGATGCGCAAGCTGTCCTCCGACAAGCAGATGAATGAGGCGCTCATCACCTTGAAGGGTAAGCCCAAGGTCAAGCGCACCATGTGGTCGCGTCGTGCGCAGGAATATGAAGCGAAGATCAATTCGGGTGACCTTGTGTCGATTGCCGAAGTGGTCCGCGATCTGTTCCGTCCTGAAGATGCGCCGGAACAAAGCTATTCCGAACGCCAGATATTTGAAGGCGCGACAA
>JBBATT010000019.1:0-15685 GCA_040398605.1 Chakrabartia sp. | reverse complement strand
CCTCATCCAGTTTCTCAGGATGCTTTACGCACGGCGGATGATCGTGCTCGCGACCCTGCTCAGCTGTCTGATCACAGCGACGCTGACCGCGTTCATCTTGCCGCCCCGCTATGAAGCGCAGGCGCGCCTGATGCTCGACGTGCTGAAGCCCGATCCTGTGACCGGTCAGGTCATGTCGAACAACTTCATGCGCGCCTACACTGTCACCCAGATCGAAACGATCAAGGGCACAGCGGTGGCCGGCCGCGTTGTTGATCAGCTTGGTTGGGCCAATGATCCGGCGATGCTTACACGCTATGAAAAGGAAAATACCGATCCCGGCGCTGATGCCCGCATGTGGCTAGCGCGTCAGGTGAGCGACAACATCAAGGCCAATGTCCTTGAAGGCAGCAACATCCTTGAGATCGCCTATGATGGCCCATCGGCAGAATCCGCCAAGCAGATGACGGATCTGATCCGCCAAGCCTATAAGGATGAAGCGCTGGAATCGAAGCGCAAATCGGCGGGGGAAGACGCCGATTGGTTCGGCATTCAGGCCGCTAAGGCCAAGAAGGCGCTCGAAGTCGCCGAAGCAGAGCGCACGGCCTATGCAAAGGCGAACAACATCGTTCTGCAGCCGGGCAATGTTGATCTTGAAAGCGCGAAGCTCGCCACGCTGAGCCAGCAAAGTGCAGCCGCTGTCGCCGCCCCCTCAATTGTCGGCGGGGCTGGGATCAACCCGGCTCAGGCGCAGCTGGAAACGATCAACCAGCAACTGGCGCAGGCAGCAGCGACGCTGGGGCCAAACCACCCTACGTATCAGACCCTGCTCCGCCAGAAGCAGCTGTATGAATCCTTTGCCGCCAAGTCCGGTGGCCCCTCCGCTGTCGGTGGTGGGGCGGCGGCCATTGAAAGTGCGTTTGAACGCCAGCGCGCCCGCGTTGTCGGTGACCGCGACAAGGTCGATCAGCTTCAGCGCATGGAAAATGATGTGGCGCTGAAGCGCGATCAGTATCTGAAGTCCGCGCAGCGCTTTGCCGATCTCCGCCTTGAAGCGGACACGACCAACGCGCAGATCACCGATCTCGGACCGACGACCGGATCGACCAAACCGTCTTTTCCCAATCGCCCGCTGATCATCGGCTCGGCCTTGGCCTCGGGTCTTGGCTTGGGCATTTTGTTGGCGCTGCTGGTGGAACTGCTCAACCGTCGCGTGCGTAGCGAAGATGATCTGGCCGGCGCCGCAGCGGCCCCCGTTTTTGCCACCGTCGGTGCCAATCAGCGCAGCTGGTTCATGCGCCGGATTGTCGATTTTCTTGAAGGTCGTCGCAAAGCCAAGGAACCCGGCGCTGGCGGAGACTATGCACCGGAGGCCGCAGAATGAACGACACCGCCACGCTTGAAACGCAGGTCCTTTCGCGTCGCACCTCCGCTTTACTGGTGGTCGATCCCTCCAGCATGCAGGCAGAAGCCCTGCGCGGTCTGCGCACCCGCGTGATTGCCCAGCATGTCCGTGAAGGGCGGCGTGCCATTGCCATATGCACCGCCAATGAAGGTGCGGGATGCACCTTCATCGCGACCAACCTTGCCATTGCGATGGCGCAGATTGGCGTGAAGACCGTGCTTGTCGACACCGACCTTCGTGGCGGCACAGTTGGGCATGTGTTCGATTGTCCGGCGGACCGCCCGGGGCTTGGCGCGTTTCTGTCAAACGACAAGGTGCGTTACAACGACATCGTCGAAAGCGATGTCATTCCAGATCTGTCGATCATCCCGTCAGGACCCCCATCGGACAATGCCCAGGAATTGCTATCCTCGGCGCGCTTTGCAGCCTTTGTCGGCCAGCTCTTGCGCGAATATGATCTGGCGATTTTCGACACGACGCCGTCCAACACCTGCACCGATGCACAGCGGGTGGCGACCGTGGTCGGCTACAGCCTGATCGTCGCCCATAAGGACGAGACCTATTTCAACGACGTCAAGGCCTTGGCTGAGCTTCTCCGCGCGGACAAGTCGGTCATCGTCGGCACCGTCCTGAACGACTTTTGATCATGGCGAGCATTGCAGGCACTCACACCGCATCGCCGGACCGTCTTTCGCTGGAACGCTGGGCGCTGATCCTTGGCCTGTCGGTCCTGATCGGGCCGACCATTGTCGCCATGGCCGACCAATTCTGGTCGCAAGAAGCGGGCGTGCACGGCCCTATCGTCCTGGCCACTGGCATCTGGCTGCTGCTGCGCCAGCGGCAGACGTTGCTGGACCTAAAGGCGCCGGGCAATCCGTTGATCGCCTGGGGCGGTTTGCTGCTCTTGCTGCCCGTCTACATTTTTGGCCGCGCCTTTGATTTTCTCAGCATTGAAGTCGCCGCCATGCTCGGCATTTTGCTGGCCGTGTTTTACAATTATTTCGGGTTCCGCGCTTGCAAGCATGTGTGGTTCCCCATCTTCTATCTGGGCTTCCTCATCCCGCCGCCGGGCTGGCTGATTGATCTTTTGACGGCCGGATTGAAGACGTTCGTTTCCTGGGCGGCGACGCATCTCATTGGCTGGATGGGCTATCCTGTCGCCCGCATTGGGGTGACGCTCTATGTCGCGCAGTTCCAGTTGCTGGTGGAAGATGCGTGCTCGGGCATGAACTCCATCGTCAGCCTCACCTCGGTCAGCCTGTTTTACATCTATCTGCTGCATGCGACGTCCTGGCGTTATGCGCTGTTTTTGACGTTCTGGATCCTGCCGATCGCCATTTTCGCCAACCTCATCCGTGTGCTCATGCTGGTGCTCATCACCTACCATCTGGGCAATGAGGCGGCGCAAGGCTTCCTCCACAACACAGCAGGCATGGTCATGTTCGTCACTGCTCTGCTTGGTATTTTCGCGGTGGACAGGCTGCTCGCACCGATCTTCCAAAAAAGGGGGTGGATGTAATGGACCGTCGCGGATTTATCATCGGTGCAGGGTGCCTTGCCGCCGCCGCCAGCTCTTATGCGATGAAGCCGCGGGAACGGATTTCGCTCATGGGCAAGCTCAAGCTTGAGACTGCCATTCCCAAGGCCTTTAACGGCTGGAAGCAATATGACAGCAACCAGATCGTCGTGCCGGAAAGTGAAGACAGCCTTGCCCGGCAGCTTTACAGCCAGTCGGTCGGCCGTCTGTATGTGCGGGGTGATGATGAGTTTGCGATGATGCTGATCGCCTATGGCGACACGCAGAGCGATACGCTCCAGCTCCACCGGCCTGAGGTTTGTTATCCAGCCTTTGGGATGGAAATTACCGAAAACGATCTGACGGCGGTGCCATTGTCGCGATCCGTGTCGATCCCCGGGCGGGATCTTGTGGCCGTGAATGCGGAGCGGACCGAATATGTGACCTATTGGACACGCCTTGGACAGGCTTTGCCGACGACAGGGAGCGAACAGCGCGCTGCCAAGTTAAAGGATGCACTGGCCGGCATCATTCCCGATGGCGTGTTGGTGCGTATTTCGACCGTTATGGACGGCCCCAAGGTATCCTTCGAAGTGAACCGCAAATTCGCCGCGGATCTGATGGCTGCGGTTTCGCCCGAAGTCCGTCGTGTGCTGGTTGGTGATCAGCCGGCATTGGCACTTGGCCGGGATCTTGGTGGGCGGGCCTAACGCCGGTGAAGCCAAAGGGCATAGACAGTCTGCATATGATCGCCAAGACACCCGATGAAGACGGGCGGGCCAGCGGACCGTCGGCGGGGCCTCAGCGTATGCGCAGCTCAGGCCCCATTGAGGCTGATCATGCCCGCGCGCCTTTGCTGCTCGATCTGACAACCCTGTTCATGCGCATTGCAGAGCCGCTGACCTTGGTCGCTGTCAGCCTGATCATGCAGCTCATTCTGGTGGAACGCATCGGACCGAATGCCGGGCCA
The DNA here is from genome assembly GCA_040398605.1 of Chakrabartia sp. Taxonomy (GTDB): domain Bacteria; phylum Pseudomonadota; class Alphaproteobacteria; order Sphingomonadales; family Sphingomonadaceae; genus Aquisediminimonas. The sequence goes on along the minus strand of JBBATT010000019.1, from coordinate 11,815 downwards.
ATCTACCTTCGGGCAACCCTTCTCGGCGGCATTTTCTATGCGGGTGTCGCAGAGGCTATAGGGGCCTATGACATGGACGTCCGCTTTTCCATGCGGCGGGCGACCGGGCGGGTGCTGACCGCGCTGTTTGCCACCGCGATGTTCGTCATGACGGTCGGCTTTTTCCTGAAGGTTTCAGAAGATTATTCGCGCCTCTGGGCCATTAGCTGGTTTGCGGCGGGCGCCCTGTCGCTCAGTGGCGGCCGCCTTGCCTTAACCGGCTGGATGCAGGGCAAGAAGCGCGAAGGGCTGTTCAATCTGCGCGTCGCCATTTTCGGGACAGGGGAACAGGGCCAGCGGCTCGCCCAATATATCGAAGGCAATGAACGGCTGACGATTGATCTTGTTGGCTTTTTTGATGACCGGGAGCCGGCCCGGATCACAGGCGTGGCGACGGATTTGCCTTTGTGTGGTGATCTGGACGAACTGGTGTCGTTGGTCCGGCAGGGCCGCATTGATCAGGTGATCATTGCCTTGCCCTGGTCGGCAGAGCGGCGCCTGCAAGACATTGTCGGCGCCCTTGCCGTCACGCCGGTGCGCATCCGTCTTGCGCCGGATCTGGCGAGCTTTGCCTTTGCCCAGCGGCCCATCGTCTTGCTCGGTGATCTGCCGGTGATGACGCTGTTTGAGCGGCCCATCACGGGGCTGGATCAACTGATGAAGAAGTTTGAGGACATGGTCCTCCTCGCCTTCATCCTGCCGATCGTCCTGCCGGTCATGTTGATCGCCGCCATCGCCATCAAGCTCGACAGCCCCGGCCCGATCTTCTTCAAGCAAGAGCGGGAAGGCTTTAACAACCGGAAGTTCCATATCTGGAAGTTCCGTTCCATGCGGACCGACAGGCTGGAGTTTGACAATATCCAGCAGGCCTCCAAGCGCGACCCCCGCATCACGCGCGTGGGCAGCTTCTTGCGCAAGTCGAGCATTGATGAACTGCCGCAGCTCATCAACGTTCTGCTGGGGGAAATGTCGATCATCGGGCCACGCCCCCATGCGCCCTCAACACGCGCGGGCAACCGCTTTTTCAATGAGATCGTGGATACTTATGCCGCCCGCCATAATGTGAAGCCGGGCCTGACCGGTTGGGCGCAGGTCAATGGCTGGCGCGGGGAGACAGACACAGAGGAAAAGCTGGTCCGCCGTCTTGAACATGATCTTTACTATATCGAGAATTGGTCGATTGGCTTTGACCTTTACATCCTCATCCGGACGGTTTGGGCGGTGCTTGCCCCGCGCAACGCTTATTGAGGCGCCGCTGCGCTCACGCCTGACGCGCGGCCACTTTTTCGATTTCTGAGGAGAGGAAGGCGCGCAATTCGCTCGGGTCCGTTGTCGCCAGCGTTGGGATGCGATGGCGGGCCTTCTGAATTGCGGTAGCCATCTCGGCTTCATCATGCGCGGCTAAGATCAGCCCGCGCGCCTCAAAGGCGTCAGTGATTTCTGACTGGTGATCATCATAATGTTCGCGGCGGGCGAATTCGCGCGGCATGGCAACGACATTGCACCCTGCCCGCAGCGCTGTGATGAGCGAGCCTGTGCCCCCATGCGTTACGACAATTCTGGCGCGTTGGAGCAGGGCCTGCACCGCATCAAAGGGCAGTTCCCGCACCAGCTCGACATCTTCGCCAAGGCCGGTGGGAAAAGGGCCGGAGCCGGTCTGGAAGACGATCCGTTCAGGAATGGCGCCTGCGCGCTTCAGTTTGGCGATGGCCTCGATCATGCGTTCAAAGCCAAGCGTCGCGCCCACCGTGACGAACATCAGATCCTCTTTGGGCGGGGGCGGCGTATCGAGCATCTTGAGCGGGTCAAACAGCAGCGCATCTGGCCAGACCGCCTTGAGCGCTGCGGACTGCACGACAACTGCGGTCGCAAAGGGCTTCGCCATGCGGGCAAAGGCGGATGGCTTGTCAAATCGGGCAAAGCTATCGACCGAAATGAACGGCGCACCGGTCGCGCGCGCGGCGAGGCAGGCGAACAGGACGGCGCCGGCGCCTGTGCTGATGACAATATCGGGCCGCTCGGCCCGGATCGCGCGAATCGATTGGCGCAGATTCCGCCAGCCGGATTTGGCCATTTCGATCGGATGGCCAAGCTTGGCCTGACCCAGCGCAAAATGATCGACGAAATGGGTGCGGTGTTTTTCAGCGATACTACGGCCAAGCGACGTATCTTCGGTGACGAAGAAATGGTCGTGCGCGCCCCAAACGGGTTCAAGATCAAGCAGTTGGCGCACATGCCCGCCGCCCGACGCTGCAAGGCAGATGCGCGCACCGCGTCGCGTCCTCGGCAAAGCTGTCCCTCCCGGCAGCGCTGCGGCATGCAGCGCCTCACCCCTCGCCTTAAAGGGGGCGGCTTACCTCTGGGTGGCCGGAACCTTGCATTTCGGTAACGGGCCAAGAGCGGGCGCGCTCGGCCTGCCCCATCCGTGGAACTACTGAGCCAATATCAGGGGTTTTGGCGCGATTACGTTGCTTTGGTTCGCCGTCTGTTAACCTTTTTTTGGCAGAGAAATACGTGCGCGCCAAAGGCTGGACATCCGGCTGGGCGCTGTGAGGAGAATCTCTGTGCGACTGACGGAACCCGGCAAGGAAATGTTGAAGTTCTATCGCTTCGAAGACGGCGTTGAGCTCCCTGATGCTGAATGGAAGTGCGATGACACCGGGCTGGAGGCGCTGGTGGCGCTGCTCGCGGTCCATGGTGTCGCAGCCGACGCGCAACAGTTGCGGCATGAACTGGGCCATGGCGAAGAGGCATCGGCAGAAGATCTGCTTCGTTTGGCCAAAAAGATGCCGGGTATGCGCGTCAAGCTGCTGACGGATCAGAAGTCGCGGCTCGCCCACGTGCCGCTGCCGGCCCTTGGCAGCGGACCGGAAGGCTGGTTCCTTGTCGGGGCATTGGCCAATGACGGCGTGCTCATTCACCGCCCCGGTCGCGAGATTGAAAAGGTGGACCGGCAGACCCTCGACTATCTCTGGTCAGGCGACCTCATTTTGCTCACCCAGCGCAAGGCGGCGGAGCCCTTCGCCAATTTCGACATCCGCTGGTTCATCCCGCAGGTCGTGCGCTATCGTAAGCCGATCGGCGAAGTGCTCCTCATCACGCTGGCGCTCAATCTGCTCGGGCTGGCCTCACCGCTCCTGTTCCAAAATGTCATCGACAAGGTGCTGGCGAACAACACCATGACGACGCTGATGGTGCTGACCATCGCCATGGTCGCTGTGGCCCTTTGGGAAGTGGTGTTCAGCTGGATTAGGACGCGCGTTTTTTCTGAGACGTCTCAGAAGATCGACGTCGAACTCGGCGCCCGCATCTTCCGTCATATGCTGGCGCTCCCGCTCACTTACTTCGAGCAGCGCCGCGTTGGCGATACTGTTACCCGCGTCCGCCAGATCGAAACGATCCGTGAGTTTTTGACCAACGCGTCGCTCTCGGTTCTGGTTGATCCGGTCTTCACGCTCGTCTTTCTGGTGGCGATGTTCTTCTATTCTCCGGCCCTCACGTTGATCGTGCTCATCAGCATGGTCGCTTATGCCGCTGTGTCGCTGGTGATCACACGGCCCATGCGTGATGCGTTGGATGACAAGTTCAATGAAGGCGCTGCCTCCAACGCGCTGTTGGTGGAAAGTGTCTCTGCCATGCAGACGGTGAAGGCCAGCGCCATTGAGCCGCAGTGGCAGCACCATTGGGAAAAGCAGCTCGCCGCCTATAGCTCGGCCAGTCAGCGCGCGATCAACGTCGGTAATATCGGGTCCGAAGCCATTCAGCTGATTTCCAAGCTCAGCTTCGTGGCGATTCTCTTCTTCGGGGCCAAGGCGGTGATTGCAGGCGCGTTGTCCGTCGGCGGTCTCGTCGCGTTCAACATGTTTGCCCAGCGTGTCTCCGGGCCGGTGATCCGCATGGCGCAGCTGTGGAGCGAGTTCCAGCAGGTGCGCGTTGCTGTGGAACGCATGGGGGATCTGTTAAACGCCACGCCGGAAGTGCGCCCGACAGGCGGCGTGCCCATGCCTGCGGTACAGGGCCATATTACGTTTGAGAATGTGTCCTTCCGCTATGCAGACGGCAGCCCGCGCGTGGTGGACGCTGTTGATCTCAACATAGAGCCCGGCACGATGCTCGGCATTGTCGGGTCGTCAGGCTCGGGCAAGTCGACGCTCACCAAGCTGTTGCAGCGCCTCTACACGCCGGAGGAAGGCCGCATCCTCGTCGATGATCTCGATATCGCACAGGTGGACCCTGCGCATCTGCGGCGGCAGATTGGCGTCGTGTTGCAGGAAAACGTGCTGTTCAGCCGCTCGGTGCGGGAGAATATTGCCCTCGCCAATCCGGCCATGCGTCAGTCCGATGTCATTGCGGCGGCGCGGATGGCAGGCGCGCATGATTTCATCATGCAACTGCCGCAGGGCTATGACACGCCGATTGTGGAGCGTGGCAGCAACCTGTCGGGCGGGCAGCGGCAACGCATCGCCATTGCCCGTGCGTTGGCCGGCAATCCCCGCATCCTCGTTCTTGATGAAGCGACGTCTGCGCTTGATGCAGAGAGCGAAGAAATCGTGCAGCACAATCTGCAAAAGATCGCGACCGGACGGACTGTCCTAATCGTCGCGCACCGGCTTTCGGCTGTGCGTCAGTGCGACAAGATCATCGTCATGGAACATGGCCGCATTGCCGAAGTGGGCAGCCATGAGGCGCTGCTGATGATCGGCGGCCGTTATGCCGAACTCTACAACCGCCAGATGGGTGTTCACAACGGAAGGAAGGCCGCATGAGCGCCTATGCACAAACCTGGGCCAGCATCCGCGAGGCCTTGGAAGAAGACCGCAAGCGCGAATCGCGCGACCGCATTTCTGAAACCGCCTTCCTGCCCGCGGCCCTCGAACTCATTGAACAGCCGGTATCGCCGCTGGGGCGCCGTACGGCCTATGTCCTGCTCGCCGGGTTGGTGGCGCTTGTGCTTTGGCTGGTGCTTGGGTCGGTGGATATTGTGGCGTCGGCCAATGGGAAACTCTCCCCGCAGGGCAGCCTCAAGATGATCCAGCCCGCAGAGGCTGGGATCGTTCGGCGTATCTATGTGAAGGATGGGCAGAAGGTCACGAAGGGCCAGTTGCTGGTGGAGCTTGATCCGACGGTGTCGGGAACCGAATTGGGCCAGTCACGCGAAGCATTGCTGCTGGCCGAATTGACTGTGGCTCGCGCCCGCGCGGTGTTGGATGCGCTTGAGGGAAAAGGCTTCAGCTTTGTTGCCCCTCAGGGGGCCACGCCGCAGATGATTGCCGACCATAGCAGCTTTGCCCGGGCGCAGCTCTCCCAGCTTCAGTCACAATCAGGCGAACAATCGGACTCCAGCCAAGCCTCTGCTTTGGCCGCCGCCGAAGCGCGGACGCAGGCCCGCAAGATCGCCGAAGGCCTGCCGCTGCTTGATCAGCAGTTGCAGGCCAATGAGAAGCTGCTCGAAAAAGGCTATGTCTCCAAATTGCGCGTCTTGGAAATGCGGCGCCAGCGCTTGGCTGCTGAACGCGATAGGGAGGCTGCTCTCCAGACAGCAGCACGTGCGGCGGCGGAAGCCGGAGCGGCGCGCAATCGCGGCGTTGGCGCGCGCGGCAGCGGCCGTGCCGAATTGCTCCAGACGCTGATTACAGCGGAGGCCGAAGTCGTGCAGCGCCGTGGCGAACTGGCCAAGGCGTCGCAGCGTGCGGGCTTTGGCCGCATCGTGGCCCCTGCCAGCGGAACCGTCTCACAACTGGCCGTGCACACCGAAGGCGGCATGGTGGAAGCTCTGCGCCCGATCATGGTGATCGTCCCCAATGAAGGGCTGACGGCGGAGGCCATGCTGTCGAACAATGACGTGGGCTTTGTCCGCGTCGGGCAAGAGGTAGCAGTCAAGGTTCACGCTTATCCCTATAGCCGCCACGGGACGATCCCCGGCAGGGTTGTCTCGGTTGGCGCGGATGCTGTGGCGGATGAGCAGAAGGGCCTTGTCTATCCGGTCCGTGTCGAACTGAACGCCAAGGATGCCAAGCGCTTTACCTTGCGCCCGGGGATGGAAATCACCGTGGACGTCCGCACCGGATCCCGCCGCCTGATTGACTATCTCGTCAGCCCCATCGAGTCCGCACGGACCACGGCGGCGCGGGAACGCTGATCTTTCCGACGGGAAAAAGCCCGACCGGGATCGTCATTCTCCTCTTGCGCCGGACCGGCAGTTCACTTTACGGAAACGTAAAGCCGGAAGCTGCCGGTCCGTCTGCAAAGAGAGGAAGCCTATCATGTCCGATCCCGTCCTGACCGAAGTCCGTGGCAATGTTCTGATCGTCACGCTCAACCGCCCCGAAGCCAAGAACGCTGCCAATAAGGCGCTCGCCGAAGGTGTGGCCGCCGCGATGGACCGGCTTGATAGCGACAATGATCTGCGCGTCGGCATCATCACCGGCGCTGGCGGCACCTTCTGCTCAGGCATGGACCTGAAGGGCTTTCTCGCAGGCGAAACACCGCACGTGCCCGGCAAGGGCTTTGCCGGCCTCACAGAAGCGCCGCCCGCCAAGCCGCTGATCGCGGCTGTGGATGGCTATGCTTTGGCCGGTGGCTTTGAAATTGCGCTCGCTTGTGATCTGATCGTCGCCAATAAGGATTCCAAATTCGGCATCCCTGAAGTGAAGCGCGGCCTCGCCGCGGCGGCTGGCGGTCTTGTCCGCCTGCCCCGGCAGATCCCGCAGCGTCTCGCCATGGAACTGGCGCTCACAGGTGAGTTCGTCTCGGCGCAGCGCGCTTATGAAATGGGCCTCATCAACCGCGTCGTCGAAGGCGTCGCGCTGGAGGGTGCTTTGCAGCTGGCTGAAGCGATCAGCGCCAATGGCCCGCTCGCTGTGGCCGCGTCCAAGAAAGTGATTCGCGAACAGCAGGATTGGTCACAGGCGGAACAGTGGAAGAATCAGTACGCCCTGACCGCCGCAGTCTTTACGTCGAGTGATGCACGCGAAGGCGCGGCGGCCTTTGCCCAGAAGCGCGCGCCGAACTGGACAGGATCATGATCGTCCAAACACTTAGGTGAAATTACGGATTCAGTCGAACCATAATGGCGTAAAATGCCTTCAATACGGCCTCGGTTGTTGGGCCTGAAAAGGCCAGAATTTAGACCTTGTTAACTGCGGTAAACGCACTTGGTTGGTGTCCGATCCGGATACAAACAGGTGGGTTCCAAAATGGTGCAGGTCGCAACACGTAGGTCAATTGAGGTTAGGGGCGACGAGGATCTGATGGTCGGCAACAGCCCGGCGATCTGTGCGCTGCGCCAGATCATCGCCCGGGTCGCCCCGACCAATGCGTCGGTGCTGATCACGGGTCCGTCAGGCTCCGGCAAGGAACTTGTGGCGCAAGCGATCCATGCTGCCAGCACGCGTGCGGGGGAGACGTTTGTCGCCCTTAATTGCGGCGCCATTCCCGCAGAGCTGATGGAATCCGAATTGTTCGGTCATGAACGCGGCGCCTTCACAGGGGCCGCCACGCGCCGCATTGGCCGTTTTGAAGAAGCCAATAAGGGCACGCTCTTTCTCGACGAAATTGGCGATATGCGCTTCGACATGCAGGTCAAGCTGCTCCGCGTGCTGGAAGACGGCCTTGTCCAGCGGGTCGGTGGCGGCGCCCCCATTGCAGCGAACGTGCGCATCATTTCTGCCACGCACCAGAACATTGACGACGCCATCCGCGACAACCGCTTCCGTGAAGACCTTTATTTCCGCCTTGGCGTCGTGCCCATTAGCGTGCCCGCGCTTGCTGAACGTGTGGAAGACATTCCCCTCCTCATCGCCCATTTCCGCAAGACCCGAGGCGGCCCCGCCCGCGCGACCTTTGACCGCGATGGCATGATGCGCCTGATGGGCCATGAATGGCCGGGCAATGTCCGCGAGCTCCGCAATGTCGTGGAACGTGCTGACATCCTGTTCGGGGGCATGACCATCGGGTCGGATGAAGTGGAACAGTTGCTCGGGCTCCGCTCCGGCCGCCCCCTTCGTATTGTAGACCTTCCCGCGCGCGCAGACGCCATATTGCGCGCCGAAGAGACGCCTGTGCCGGTTCCCCTGTTCCCCTTAGCAGCGGCACAGGCGTCTTCTTCAAACACCCGCCCCGTCAACCCGCCGCCCGCTGACCCGCATGCGCCCATTGATTTGAAGGTGCTGGTGGAAACGATGGAGCAGGAGCGCATTCAGATGGCGCTGGAAGCCGCGGACGGCGTCATTTCCGAAGCTGCCCGCCTCCTGACGCTCAAGCGCACCACGCTCATTGAAAAGATGCGCAAATATGGCGTTGGAAAACAGGCCGCCTGATCAGGCGGTAAAGCCAAGACGGCGCGCCGCCGCGTCCAGTCTGGCCATACGGTCCGGCGCCATGCGGTTGGCCCGCTCCATATAGGCCGCAACAAGGTCCGGCCCGGCGCCCTCGACCGACCCTGAATGGAAGGGCGGTGCGGGATCATATTCAAGCGCAAGCTGAATGACCCGGGCGACATCATCCCCTGCAATCTTCGCCGTCAGCGCCAGTGCAAAATCAATGCCCGCCGTCACACCGCCGCCGGTTGCCCGGTTCCGGTCCATGACGGACCGAGCGTGCACCGGCGTTGCGCCGAACAGCGCCAGCTTGTCATGCCAGGCCCAGTGCGTTGTCGCCTGATATCCCTCCAACAGGCCGGCCGCACCGAGGATCAGCGCGCCGGTGCACACGCTCGTCACCCATTGTGCCTCTGCCCCTGCGCGGCGCACCCAGCCAAGGGCGGCCTCATTGTCGATCACATCGGCAATCCCCATGCCGCCGGGCACGCAGAGCAGGTCTGGTGTCGGCATATCCGCAAAGGTCGCATTGGGAAGGATTGAAAATCCAGCATCGGTCGGCACAGGATCGAGATTCTCCCAAACCAGATGCATGCGCGCATTGGGCAAGCGGGAGAGCACCTGCGCAGGTCCCGTCAGATCGAGTTGGGTCACGCCGGGAAAAAGCAGAAAGGCGATGTCCATGTGCGGTATTCCCTATTCGGCGGCGAGCAGCTCTTCAGCTCCGCCCAGATCAACGGACACCAGCTTTGAGATGCCCCGTTCAATCATGGTCACGCCAAACAGGCGGTGCATGCGGCTCATCGTCACAGCATTATGGGTGACGATCAGATAGCGCGTATCGGTATCGCGCGACATGACGTCGAGCAGCCCGCAGAAGCGTTCGATATTGGCATCGTCGAGCGGTGCGTCGACTTCATCGAGGACGCAGATGGGGGCCGGGTTGGTGAGGAACAGGCCGAAGATCAGGGCCACGGCGGTCAGCGCCTGCTCCCCGCCGGACAGCAGCGTCAGCGACTGCAGCTTCTTGCCCGGCGGCTGGGCGAAGATTTCAAGCCCCGCCTCCAGCGGATCATCGCTGTCGATCAGCGCAAGATGCGCCACCCCGCCATTGAACAGGGTCGAAAAGAGCCGCTCGAAATGGCCGTTGACCCGTTCAAACGCATCGAGCAGCCGGGCGCGTCCTTCGCGGTTCAGGCTGCCAATGGAGCCCCGCAGACGGTTGACCGCTTCCATCAATTCATCGCGCTCCACGATCGAGCGGCTATGTTCGCCCTCAATTTCGGCGAGTTCGGTTTCCGCGACGAGGTTGACCGGCCCCAACCGTTCCCGGTCTGCCATCAGCCGGTCATGGTCGGATGACTCGGCTTCGGCATGGCGGACGGTGTCGGCATCAAACCCTGCCTTTTCAGGCAGCAGTGGCGGCGGGCATTCAAAGCGCTCACCCGACACACGGCCCATTTCGATGCGGCGCAGTTCCTGATTTTCTGCACGGGCCACGGCCCCAGCGCGCGTTTCGCGGACGGCCGCCAGCGCCTCACCGGCTTCGGCCAAATGCGCTTCCAGCTTGCGGAGTTCGGCTTCCGAAGCGCGTTCGGCGGCAACGGCTTCGGTCGCGGTGGCGGACAGGGCTGTCACATCGGTTTCGAGCGCTGTGATCTGCGCGTCGAGCTTGGCTGGCGCATCGGCCAAGGTCAGCGCTTCGGCTTCTGCCGCCTTGGCGCGCTTGGTCATTTCATCGATGCGGCGGGCAGCTTCGCCTGCGCGGGATTTCCAGTTGCGGTGTTCGGCCTGTGCTGTTTCGAGCCGCGCCCGATCTTCGCCGATGCTGCGGTCAAGGCTCGCACTTTCGGCCTTTAAATGCGCCACCACAGCACGGGCAGATTCGGCAGAGGTCTGCAATGTCGCGACTTGCTGCGCCGTCGCGCTGCCATCGGGCAGAGACTGTCGTGCGGTCTGCGCGGCTTGGGCTTCGGCGTCAGCCTCGGCGCGTTCTTTGGCCACGCGGTCGAGCCGTTCGGCCATTTCCGCTTTGCGAGAGGCCAATCGTTCCAGCGCCTGCTGGGCCTGATCCGCATCGCGCGCTGCTTGCCGTGCGCGGCTTTCGGCATCGGCGAGCGCACGGCGACCGGCTTCTGTTGCGGCGCGGGCAGCTTCCATTGCGGTTTGGGCCGTTGCAACGCTGGTCTTCAAACGATCGACCAAAGATTGGGCGCCCGGGATGTCCGCGCGCAAGGCATCCAGGCGGTTGAGGCGGATGAGCCGTTCTGCGGCAGCGGCACCCAAGTCGCTCGCGACATAACCGTCCCAGCGCCGCAGACGGCCCTCTTTGGTCACGATCCGCTGACCCACGGCCAAGGGCGCACCGTCATCTTTATCCACCACGCCAACCTGCGACAGGCGGCGGGCGAGCGCGGCGGGGGCCGTCACTTTATCGGCGAGGCATGTCGCGGCGGTGGGCAGCTTTGGGTCGCCCGCCTGCACCTCTGCGCCGGTCCAGCCACGCTTGCCATCCGCCCCTAAAGCCGCGTCAAGATCATCGCCGAGCGCGGCTGCCAGCGCCTGTTCAAAACCCGGCTGTGCCTTGATCGCATCGAGCACCCGGTTGCCTGTGCTGCCCTGTGCCACGGCCTTTTCCAGCGCGCGCATTTCACTTTCGAGCGCGGCCAGAGCGGCTTGCGCGGAGGCAAGTTCGCTTTGCGTGGCGTCCCGGGAAACGGCAGCCGCTTCGCGCGCCGTGTCGGCATCGGTCATAGTTTTTTGGGCGGCCTGCGTGTCAGCATCAGCTTCGGCGCTGCCAAGCTGGGCTGCGTCCAGCGCGGCCCGAAGCGGGGCATCGTCGCCAAGGGCTGCCATCTGCTGTTCAATCTGTGCCGCATCGCGCTGGGCGCGTTCCAGACGCTGGGCGGCTGACGCCATGGCCGCATCTGCAACGCGGGCCTCTGCCTGTTCGCGGGCCTGTGCGGACAGGGCTTGGGCAAGCGCGACTTCGGCATCGCGGCCGGCAGCTTCGGCCGTGGCCAGCCGATCGACCAGCTGCGGTCGACCGGCTTCTGCTGATTTGATACGCGCGTCGAGCGATTTGGCTTCGGCATCGAGCCGGGCGAGCGCCTGTGCGGCGTCATTGGCCAGTTCGCCTTCGCGCGCGCGGTCCGCCTCCAGCCGCTCGGCTTGTGCGGCGAGATCCGCAATGCGCCGGTCGAGCGCATGACGTTCGGTGCGCAGGGCGGCGAGCTTGTGTCCTGCCTCATTGGCCTTGTCGCGCGCCGAGATGGCGGCGACGCGCAGGTCACCTAAGGTCGTGACGGATTGCGCGTGATAGGCCGCTGCCGCCCGCTGGACTTCGGCGGCCTTTTGCACGGCCTCTTCGGCAACAGCCGCTTCAGCCTTGGCTTTGTCAGCGGCGGCGGCGGCATCGCGCCAGCGGGCAAAGATCAGCCGTCCTTCGGCGATGCGAA
>JBBATT010000018.1:0-15774 GCA_040398605.1 Chakrabartia sp. | reverse complement strand
ATGAACGACCGCATTTCGATCACCATGCTGGAAGACGGCATCGCCGATGTCCGCATGACCCGTGTCGACAAGATGAACGCGCTGGATAGTGCGCAGTGGACGGCCTTGGTTGAGGCGATCGAAACGCTCAAGGCGATGTCGGGACTGCGCGTTGTTGTTCTGTCCGGCGAAGGCCGCGCTTTCTGCGCAGGGTTGGACCTGTCGAGCATGCAATCTGATCGTGAACCCGGTGGTAGCAGTGCAGGTGGATCGCTGGCCGACCGCACGCACGGCATCGCCAATAACGCGCAATATGCCGCCTGGGGCTGGCGCGAACTGCCGGTGCCCGTCATCGCCGCTGTGCACGGTGTCGCCTTTGGCGCAGGCAGCCAGATCATGGCTGCAGCCGACATCCGCATCGTCCACCCCGACACGCGCATCGCCATCATGGAAATGAAATGGGGCCTTGTGCCCGATGTTGCGGGTATGCCGCTTTGGCGCACGCAGGTTGCCGATGATGTGCTGCGGGAGATGATCTACACCAATCGCGAGTTCAATGGTGTGGAAGCCAAAGAGATGGGCTTTGCCACGCATGTGTCGGACAATCCGCACGCCCATGCGATGGAGCTGGCGCGCGTGATTGCGAACAAGAACCCCCACGCCATCCGCGGTGCCAAGCGGCTGTGCAACTTGATGGGCGACGCCACCGACGCCGAGCTGCTTCAGGCCGAAAGCGATGAGCAGGTGCTGGTCATCCGCAAGCCTAACCAGATGGAAGCGGTTATGGCGGCGATGGAAAAGCGGAAGCCGAACTTCGCGGATTGAGCCACCCGTCACGTCACCCCAGCGAAGGCTGGGGTCTCGTCGGTCGGATGCAGGAGATGCCAGCCTGCGCTGGCATGACAGTTAAAGAGGCCTCTTACCCCGCCCTCACCATCTGCGCCTTCAGCCCCTCGACAATCTCCGCCCGCAGCGGCTTCGCCTCATTGTCCGTCCGGCAGACGACGACCGTATCGCAGGTCGCGATGCATTGGCCGTTCTGGAACATCGCCTGTTCGATGGTCCAGCTGGAGGTGCCGATGCGGCCGATGCCGGAACAGACGGAGGCGTCAGCGGGGAAATTGCCTTCGCGCAGGTAATTGATCTCAACCGCTGCCACCATCGTCCGCTCATTGTCCGGGCGGTCGGCCCAGGGGCGGACATTGCGGTTCAGTTGCACCCGTGCATTTTCAAACAGCGCCGCAAAGGCGACGTTGTTGAGATGGCCGTTCACATCCATGTCCTGAAAGCGCGTTTGCGCCACCATAGTCACGGGGTAGATCGACGGATCGAGGCGGTGGGGCAAAGGTTTGGGCATAAAAAGGCCCCGCCCGCTTGACGCGAGCGGGGCTCCTGTTTGGGTTAGATCAACGCGGGGCCATACGGATGCCGCCGTCAAGGCGGACATCTTCACCGTTGAAATAGCCGTTTTCAATCATGCACATGGCAAGGTTGGCATATTCCACCGGATCGCCGAGGCGCTTCGGGTTGAGCACAGTTGCACCCAGCGCATCGCGCACATTCTGCGGCGCGCCTGCGAGCAGCGGGGTATCAAAGATGCCCGGCAGGATCGTGTTGACGCGGATGTTCTCGCTGGCGAGGTCACGCGCGATGGGGAGCGTCATGCCGACAACGCCGCCCTTCGAGGCGGAATAAGCGGCCTGACCCATCTGGCCGTCTTCGGCCGCGACCGACGCTGTGTTGACGATGGCGCCACGCTCACCGTCTTCCATGGCGGGCAGCGACATCATGCCGGCGGCCGACTTGGCGATGCAGCGGAAGGTGCCGACGAGGTTGATCTGGACGATCCAGTTGAACGCATCGAGCGGGAAGTGCTTGATCGAGCCATCTTCCTTGGAGCGGCTGGCGGTCTTGATCGCGTTGCCAGTGCCGGCGCAGTTCACAAGGATACGCTCCTGACCGATGGCGGCACGTGCCTTGGCAAAGCCGGCGTCCACCGAGGCATCGTCCGTCACGTTCACTTCGCAGAACACGCCGCCGAGTTCCTTGGCGATGGCTTCACCCTTTTCGGCCTGAAGGTCAAAAATGGCGACCTTGACGCCCTTGGCAGCCAATGCGCGGGCGGTGGCGGCACCAAGGCCGGAGGCGCCGCCTGTGACGACGGCGGATACGGAGGAATCGAGTTTCATAGTGCAGGTCCTTTCATTGATATTTTTCCGCTCGCCCTGAGCTTGTCGAAGGGCTGCCCTTCCCTTGGCATAAAAGCGGAAGGACGGGGCTTCGACAGGCTCAGCCCAAACGGGGGAAGATGTTCCTAGAGCCGTTCAACAATCGTGACGTTGGCAACACCGCCGCCTTCGCACATTGTCTGGAGGCCGTACTTGCCACCCTTGGCTTTCAGCACGCCGAGCAGCGTTGCCATCAGCTTGGTGCCCGAAGCGCCGAGCGGGTGGCCGAGCGCGATAGCGCCGCCGTGGATGTTCAGCTTTTCGGGATCAGCACCGGTGTGCTTGAGCCAAGCCATCGGCACCGAGGCAAAGGCTTCGTTGACTTCATAGGCGTCGATATCGCTGATCTTCATGCCGGCGCGCTGCAGGGCACGGTCGGTTGCGAACAGCGGCTCTTCCAACATGATGACGGGATCACCGGCAGTCACCGTCAGATTGTGGATGCGCGCAATTGGCGTCAGGCCATAGGTCTTCAGAGCCTCTTCCGACACGATCATGACCGCGGAAGATCCATCGCAGATTTGCGAGGAGGAAGCCGCCGTCAGCGATCCGCCCTCCTGCAGCAGCTTCACGCCCGCAATGCTTTCCAGCGTCGCGTCAAAGCGGATGCCTTCATCGACATTATGCTGGATGATGCCTTCAGGTGTCTCCACATCAAGCACAACGAGTTCATCATTGAACAGGCCGGCCTTGGTCGCGGCAATTGCATTCAGGTGGCTCTTGAGCGCGAACCGGTCGAGATCGTCCTTGGAAAAGCCATGCTTCTTCACGATCATCTCGGCACCCATGAACTGGCTGAACATGATGCCGGGGTACTTCTCGTCAAGGCGCGGTGACTTATAGTGGCCAAGGCCTTCCTTCACATGGAACATCGCGCTGGAGCCCATGGGTACGCGCGTCATCGATTCCACGCCTGCGGCGATCACGACGTCCATCGTGCCGGACATCACGGCCTGCGCCGCAAACTGCATCGCCTGCTGCGAAGAACCGCACTGCCGGTCGATGGTGACGGCAGGCACGCTGTCTGGAATGTTCTTGGCGGCAAGCACAGCATTGCGGCCGACCTGTCCGGCCTGCTGGCCTGCCTGTGTGACGCAGCCCATGATGACGTCGTCGATCTTCGCGCCGTCCATGCCGGTGCGAGCGACAAGCGTATCGAGCGTTGCAGCGGCAAGATCGACGGGGTGCCAACCGGCAAGCTTCCCGTTGCGGCGGCCGCCAGCGGTGCGGACAGCGTCAACAATATAGGCAGTGGCCATGTTCTGATTCCTCTCCAAAGGGGGTGTTTCCCAATTTCACTTGCCCAGTTTGACGTTTACGGCAAGGGAAACTTGCAACACCTGACAGCAGTAACAGGCCAAGATCAGGCCAAGGACTGGAGAGGATATCCATGAACGTCTCACAAGCCGTTGACTATCGCCGTTCTGTGCGGGGGTTTCTCGATAAGCCGGTCGATCCCGCGCTGGTGAAAGACATTGTGCAGCGCGCCGCTCGCGCCGCTTCCGGCGGCAATCTTCAGCCTTGGCATGTCGATATTGTGCACGGCGATTCGATGGCCAAGCTTAAAGGCATCATGGCCGAAAAGATCGCCAACCGTGAAAGCGAGATGCCCGAATATCCTGTATATCCCCCAGGGCTGACAGACCCTTGGGAAGGCCGCCGCGCCGAGGTGGGGGAGATGCTCTACGGCGCGCTCAACATCCCGCGGGAGGACAGGAAGGCCCGCGCCATGTGGTTTGCGCGCAACTTCCAGTTCTTTGGCGCGCCTGTTGGCCTGTTCATCTCGCTCGACCGGCAAATGGGCCTGCCGCAATGGGCCGATGCAGGCGCACTCCTCAATTCGATCATGCTCCTTTTGTGTGAAGCCGGCTTGGACAGCTGCCCGCAGGAATGCTGGGCGGTTTACCCCAAGACCATCGGCAGCTTCCTCGGCCTGCCTGAAAACCGCATCATGTGGACGGGCATGTCGATCGGCTACAAAGACCCCAATGATCCGGCCAATAGTCTGCGCGCCAACCGGGCATCTTCAGAAGAATGGCTGGCAATCCACGACTGATGATTGACAGCGCGGCGTCGCTTCGCCATTGGGCCACCTCTCGCATCGGAGGCCCTGCCGCGATGTGACGCCTGGGGACAGGTGGCCGAGTGGTTAAAGGCAGCAGACTGTAAATCTGCCCGCGCAAGCGTACGCTGGTTCGAATCCAGCCCTGTCCACCAAATCCCTATTCGGGGATGTTCGCTGAAATTCGTAGAAATCCCAGAAAACAAAGCCTATTATCGTTGCAATTGTTCCCCTGCATTCGCTGCTGTTTGCCTGCAGCCGAAGCGCAGTGTGGGGGTAATGTGGGGGTAAATCGAGTTACCCCCACATATTGACCTCTCGAAACCGGAGAGGGAAGTGTGGGGGTAAAAGGATGGGTAAGCTTACGGCGGTGGCGGTCAAAGCGGCTTTGGCGAATCCCGGCACTTATCAAGACGGGGAAGGGCTGTTCCTAAAAGTAGATAAGCGGGGTGGCGCTTATTGGATGTTGCGCCTCCAGCGTGACGGCAAACGGCAGGATATTGGTCTGGGCAGTGCCAAACTGCTGCCGCTTGCCGAGGCCCGACAGAAGGCCAGCGGGGTTCGCAAGGCAATCAAGATCGACCGTCGTGACGTTTTAGCCGAGAAGAAGGACGAAGCGGCCGCAAAAGTGACCTTCCAAGTTGCCGCCCGTCAATATCATATGGAGAACGAGGCGGGCTGGAAAAGCACCGTCTATGCGCGCCAATGGCTTGCCAGCTTAGAAAACTACGCCTTCCCCAAACTGGGAAACATAGCCGCTGGGGCAATAACTGCCGCTGATATCATTACAGTGCTGACGCCTATCTGGCAGGAAATTCCTGAAACCGCTCGTCAGGTGCGCAATCGAATTTGCGCGGTGCTCGATTATGCTCATGCCAAGGGTTGGCGCTCGCGTGAGGCACCGTCAGGCAACGGCAGCCTGAAAGCGGGACGGGGTCTGCCTCGGCAGGTGAAGGCGCGGGAAAATCGCAAAGCAATGCCGTATGTCGCCTTGCCCGGCTTTATCACCGCTCTGCGTCGCAAGCCCTCCTATGGCAGGTTGGCGCTGGAACTTCTCATCTTGACCGGCGCTCGCTCGCAAGAGATCCGGTTGGCAACGTGGGCAGAATTTGATCTTGCGTCGCGACTTTGGACGGTGCCGGCTGATCATATGAAGCGGAACAAGGCGCATATCGTTCCGCTGTCTGAAGCCGCTTTGGCGGTGCTGGCGAAGGCCAATGCCTTGAGGCTCTTGGAATCCGATGTAGTTTTCCCCGGCAATGCAGGCAAGCCGATGTCAGATATGACCCTTTTGAAGGTACTTCGAGACATGAGCGAGCCGTTCCACGTTCATGGTTTCCGTTCTGCGCTGACCGATTGGGCCGCAAACGAAGGATTCCCAGATGCCGTGGTAGAGGCGGCGCTGGCGCACAAGACCCCTGACGCTGTGCAGGCGGCTTATCGCCGAACAACTTATTTGGGCACGCCGGATCAACCGGGCGTGCGCGTCAAGCTAATGGAAGCTTGGGGGGTCTATTGCGTTGGCGGGACAATTGACACTGGCGTTGTCAGAACGAACGCTACTGTAGGCAATTAATCGACCCAGAGAGCTGAAATTGGCCCGATATAACTGTGGAAAAGCAGTGGCGATTTCCCCGCATACCTCCCGCACACCCCCGGGGAGGCACTTTTCCTATTTAGGCCGCCCTTCATATATCAGTGAAGGTGGTTCCAACCTTTAACAGGCAACGGTATTGCTAAACTGTCTTGCCCAAGCTTCGCAACAGCTTTTCCAGTTGGTAGTAAGGCAGTTCGACTGAATGTGAGGCACCATATCACCCAATGATCTGGATATCAGTAAAGCTGAGCGTTGGATGTGTTGTCACCCCAAGCAGCGCAACTTGGACCGCTGTGCTCCCAGCGCCGCTGCCGTCGGCGTCATAGAAGAGTGCGCCGGTCGTCGTGTTGTAGATGAACCGGTCGGTGGCATCATGCGCTGTCGATACACCGGCTCCGGACCAGAAGGCATCGGTCGTCAGATTGCCCAAGGCAGCAGATGAGAGGCCGGTGAACACCGCCTTGCTAAACTGAAGCTTGTCGGTGCCCGACACAAAGTCGGTTATCGTGTCCTTGTTTGTGATCGCATTGGGCGCTGTGTCGAAGATGAACCAGTCAACATCTGCGCCGCCGGTGAGCGTGTCGAGGCCGATACCGCCGCGTAACTGGTCTGCGCCAGCACCTCCGATCAGCGTGTCGTTGCCTGCCCCACCCTGCAAGCTGTCAGCGCCGCTGCCGCCTGTAAGTGTGTTGGTGCCTGCGTTACCAATGAGCGCAAGGCCATAGGATAGCGCCGCAGCGTTGATACTGAGCGCCGTTGTCGCAGTGGTGACGGCTGCCGATGCAGTCCCGGTCCCGATCAAAGCCTGCTCAATGCCTGTGTCACCGGCAAATAGGGTCAGCGTCGCGTTGGCGATGGCCGATGTGAACCGGACCTCATCTATCCCGCTGGCGCCTGTGTCTGCGAACTCAGCCGCGGCATGGTCTGTGGCAGCAGCGATGATGTAGAGGTCAGATCCGTCACCACCGTTCATGATGTCCGTGCCAGCACCGCCGGTAATGACATCGTTGCCAGACAGACCGTTGATGGTGTCGGCCGCAATTGTGCCGGTCAGCGTGTCGTTGTTCGCGGTGCCATTGAAGATGCTGGCTGTCTTGAAGTCGTAGGTTGAGATGCCTGCATAAGCATTACCAGCGGCATCCTTGATGTTGCCGGGGGTCAACACCACGAAATACTGGGTGTTGGCCGCGAGGTCGCTGGTCGGATCGATGGTGAGCGTCGAACCTGACAGGGTAAGCCGGTTGCTGGTGGCCGCATCGAAGCTCTCGATGATCGTGCCTGTGGCTGACACTGACCGCAGGGTGATGGCTCCCGTGCCGCGCGCAATCGCTTCCGAGAAGGTCACCACGATGTTGGCGTCAAGCAAGACACCCGTTGCACCGTCGGTTGGGGCGAAGGTTGAGACCGTGGGGGCGGTCTTATCGACCGTGCTGTTGTTCGAGACGGTGGTGGTGGCAGCAAGCGTTGCGGCATCATTGCCGGCGATATCCTGAACAGCAGCATTGCTGGCCGCGGCGCTGGCCATCGGCGCGGTATAGCCAACGGTCACAGCCTGGCCCTGCCCGATCGCTGTCGCCAAGGTCAGTTCGACAGTCGAGCCGTTGACAGCAACGCTGCTCACCGTTGCGGCAACACCAGCCACCTTCACCGCAAAGGCGGTCTTCGCAACGGTTGTGGCGCTGAGCGCTTCGCTGTAGGTCAGGATGACCTTCAAACCATCGGCGCTCGTCGCAGCGCTGGTGAAGGTCGGAGCGACAGTATCAGCGGCTGTCTTGAAGTCGTAGGTGGAGATACCCGCATAGGCGTTGCCAGCTGCATCCTTGATGTTGCCGGAGGCGAAAACGACAAAATACTGGGTATTGCCGATAAGGTCGCTGGTCGGATCAATCGTCAGCGTTGAGCCGGACAGGGTCAGACGGTTGCTGGTGGCAACATCGAAGCTCTCAACGACGGTGCCGGTGGCCGAGCCTGAGCGCAGGATGATCGTGCCGGTCCCGAGCGCAATCGCCTCCGAGAAGGTCAGTACGATATTGGAACCAGCCGCAATGCCCGTTGCGCCGTCGGTGGGGGCGAAGGTTGATACAGTTGGCGCGGTGACATCAACGGCAAGCGTGCCCGTGGGGTGGACGTTGTTGAACCCGGCAGCGGTGATAGCGTTGCCCGCAAGGTCCTTGATCGTGCCGGTGAGTGCATTACTGGCAGCGGTTGCGAGGTCAGCGATCGCCTGACCAGCAGAGGCTGTATAGCTAAAGGATAGCGCGTTGGTTCCCGTGCCGCCGGTGAAGGTGGCGGTGCCACCGTTCGCCAATGCAAGGGTTGGCGTGCCGGTGACGTTGACCGCCTCACTCAGGGTGACGGTCAGGGTGACAGTCTCGCCAACCGCAAGGGCGCCGTCGTTAGCGCCATAGGCGATCGAGGAGACCGTCGGGGCGGTCGTGTCAGCAGGAGCATCTGTCGTGAAATCGTAGGTGGACATACCCGCATAGGCATTGCCAGCGGTGTCCTTTATGTTGCTTGAGGTGAACACCACAAAATACTGGGTGTTGGCGGCAAGGTCACTGGTCGGATCAATCGTCAGCGTTGAGCCGGACAGGGTCAGACGGCTACTCGTGGCCGAATCGAAGCTTTCGACGACGGTGCCGGTGGCAGAGCCTGTGCGCAGGGTGATGGTGCCAGTGCCGAGGGCAATCGCTTCGGAGAAGGTCAGCACGATGTTGGAACCCACCGTAACGCCTGTGGCGCCGTCTGCAGGCGCCGAAGTCGAGACGGTCGGCGCCGTAAGATCGGGATTACTATCAGATACTACGCTTGTGGTTGTCGCAACCGCAGACTCAAGATATCCAGCATCATCATAAAAATTTATTATTAGACTAATAATTTTTCCCGAGTCTTGGGATTTTATCAAATAATTATTATCGTGAGATACTAAAACAGCCCCTGAGTACCAATTAAAAGAAATATTTTTATTATAATTTTGCACTCCATTAAGGTCAGAAATGGTACCGATTGCGTTTAGAGTTTGACCAACAGACGAAATACCTCCAATATATAAGTTACTATTGTTTATATAATTTACAGGTTTGGAATATGTATAATATGTCTCGTATTGAGAATTTGTATAAGAAGCCCCTTCGATAACAATATAATATTCTCCTGGATTTGTTAATTTATAAGAATATCCGGAAGATGCCATATTTGTACTAAAAACAGTAGATCCAGAACTATTAATTAAATATATGGTCGGATTAGGAAATCCATTTATACTACTAAAAGAATCCCACTTACTTCCAGATACGTAAAATTTATAATCACCGTTGAATAAATTTCCAAGATAATAACAATCTCTATCAGGAGTAAAGCTATTTAATCTTACTAAGGCGCCATATGCTGCATTAAAATATCCTTCCGCCAAACGGCCACTGCCCGTAAAACTTGATGCTGCATCCAGCGCGCCAGCACTATATTTAACAGATCTGCCGTTATATTTTTCATCGATTGTGCTGGTGACTGGCATAAAATTCCTAACTTAATCAGTATTTTAGCCCCGCTAGTTAGAATGATAGAGCACGGCCAAAAAGAACGGATTTTCAATCTAAGGAGTTGAAATGATGCTATTTTATGTATCTAAACGCAGGTCGAATTTCTGCAAGCTGAAATATGGAGATGGTTCTAGGGTGTTGTCAGAGCAATCGCCCATGTCGGGAAAAGGCGGCTAAGGGGCTAAGGGGCTAAGGGGCTAAGTCTGCTACATGTCCATTCGCCAAAAACCAGTTATCTCTTTCCGCACATTCACCATTCACCCAAGATTATCCAACTGCTAGCAATAATGTAGGTACAACTCCCGTTCGGGCATCGGAACTTCGTCGACTTTATAAAAATGTTGCATCAACATCTGCCGCGAGACCGTAAGGGACTGGTGGAACCGGTTAGGTCCGATGTTTGTCCCTGAAATTCGACGCCAACACGTGTCGCTGATGCGCAGGATCCGTCACTGGCGCTGGCGCCTAGTTGATGTTTTCGCATTGATGGCCCAGCGACAATTTACACGCAAATCGACCGGCATCGCAGCGCCCCTTGATCCGGCGGCGCTCAATCTCGGCCACATTGATCCGCAATCAAAGCCAAACTGGCATCGCATTCCCGCGCGCCTGCAAAGGACATCATCTATGGTTAATATCCCTCCCAACTGCTGTGATCTGCCAAGTCAGGACTGGTTCCATTGCACCGCCACATCCAAGGCCTCTTCTGCGGATCCGCTCTAACCTTTTGCCTTGCGTTCGTCACACCTGCTGGCGCCACAGAGCGTGTCGCCATGGGCCCACCGGTGGAGACAACCGCTAAAATCGGCGACGCAAATCTGGATGCAACCCCGGCGGCCAATGAGGCCGATCAAAATCTCCAAGCGCTCGTTGCCGCTGCGGTATCTACCCACCCCAGCATTGCTGCCGCGCGGGCAAGTCTGCGCGCGTCGGGCGCTGATCTGCGCGCGGCTAAATGGCTGCGGTTTCCATCCTTTTCAGTGGAGGGCGCCCTCCTCGATGAAAGAAACAATAGGCAACAGGCAAGCGCCGTTATTGATCAACCAATTTGGACAGCTGGACGGGTGTCGGGTACAATTTCGCGCGCATCTGCGCTCGAGCAGGCGGCGCTCGCGGGATATTGGGAGAGCGTCCTGAACATTGAGCTCCTGGTGGCTCAAAGCTATCACGAATATCACCGCCTCAGCCTGCGCATCGACAGCTTGAGCGACAGCCTGACCCAGCACAGCAAACTGGTTGAGACGATGCGCCGCCGTGTGACCCAGGAAGTCAGTCCGGTGTCGGATCTAGACCTTGTCGAAAGCCGCACCGCGCAGGTTGAGCAACAAGTGACCGTCACAATCGCCCAGCAAAAGACGGTTCTTCAAAAACTCCGCGAACTGGTGGATGACCCTTTGCTCGTGCCCGGCCCACCGCCGCCAATTGACGAAGACCTCCCCGAACTCGATCAAGACCTCATCATCGATCTGGCCGTCGCTTTTGATCCCAGCCGACAGCGGCTGCTCGCCGAAGCGAAAGCGGCGCGTGCGGAAGCATCATCCACGCGCGCATCTATCTTGCCGCAGTTGGTGGGTCAGTATTCCTATAACGAAACCTTCGGCCACAGGGTGGGGCTAGCTCTAAAGGCGCAGTCAGAAGGTGGCTTGGCACGCGTCGCAAGCGCAAATGCAGCAAAGGCACGGCAGCAATCCGCAGAGCTGAAAATTGTTAGCCTTGAACGCGATTTGCGCGACAGAGTTTATGCCGACTTTGTGGAATATGAGGCATCGCGCGCGCGGTTGGCATCAGCCCGGCAGTCCTCTGAATCTGCCCTGCGGGTCATGGCATCCTATATGCGGCAGTTCATCAGCGGACGCCGGACTTGGCTCGATGTGATGAATGCCGTGCGCGAGGCGAGCTCCGCCCAGAATGATGCCATCGATGCCGGGTCAAGCACGCGTGCGGCATATGACCGGCTGATGATGCGAACGGGATCTTGGAACGGTCCCTCTGACCTCAAGGATTCGCAATGACATCAGCGTTCGTGGAACTCGTCCAAGCATTTTCGCTGCGTGTCGGCGCAAGACTTGCGCCTGATTGGGGCAACAATGCGCGAGCAGACCTCTCGCTTGATGATCCGACTGCGCTGGCAGAACTGTCGGCCGCTTTGGACTGGAGCCCCCCTGCACTAACCACACGTAAACCCAAGCCGCAGCATTTTCCGTTCCTTGCTTTCACGCAGTCATCAGGTTGGGGCATTGCAGACCAATGGGTCGACAAAGATGATCTGCGGATCTTAACGGTTCACGGCATTGTGACGACGCCTTGGGACGAGGTCTCCCAGCTGGCGCGGCCAAGCTTTCCTGCATCGACACAGGCTCCTGCAAACTTGCGCGCCTTTTCCATTTTCGCAAAGGCGCTGCTTGGTCAACGCCGCTTGCTGGTCGAAGCGACAGTCGCGACAATCGTGCTGAACATGATCGCGCTCGCCACGTCCTTTTATTCGATGCAAGTTTATGACCGTGTGGTGCCGCAAAGCGGGTTTGACACCCTTTGGGTGCTGACTGTCGGCATGGTATTGGCGCTTGTCGTTGAATTTCTTCTTCGCACGGCACGCGCCCTTCTTGTCGATCGCGAGGCGGGCGACATTGATGCCCAGATGTCAGAATTCTTCTTTGCGCGGATGCAAGCCGTCCGGCTTGACGCCCGTCCGTCAGGCATTGGTACCATGGCCGCACAGCTTCGTGGTCTTGATCAGATCAGATCGATGATGACGTCTGCATCCTTCTTCGTTCTCGCAGACCTGCCTTTTGCCATATTCTTCATCTTTGTGATGGCAAGCATCGGAGGCAAAGCGGCTCTCGTTCCTCTGGCGATCTTCCCGATATCTCTTATCGCCGCATATGCGTTTGCGCGTCTGATCCGAAATGACACCAACAAGGCACAAGAGAACGGCAACCGGAAAAACGGCATTCTGGTTGAGGCATTAGACGCTGCAGAAACAATCAAATCGAACGTCGGTGGCTGGCACATGCTGTCGGGATGGAACCGTCTTGTGGATCGGGTTCATGACCATGATCAACGGGTGCGCCGCTGG
The DNA here is from genome assembly GCA_040398605.1 of Chakrabartia sp. GTDB lineage: Bacteria > Pseudomonadota > Alphaproteobacteria > Sphingomonadales > Sphingomonadaceae > Aquisediminimonas. Next base: position 3,293 of record JBBATT010000018.1, on the reverse strand, counting down.
TCAACAATTGCCGGGTCGACCTTTGGGTTCCTCCAGCAAGTTTCTTATGTCGGGGTCATGGTCATCGGGGTCAGTCTCATCAGCACCGGTGAGTTGACTATGGGCGGGCTCATCGCCTGCAGCATCATCTGCGGCCGCATCAACGGGCCTTTGGTGGCTTCATTGCCAAACCTAGTCGTCCAGTGGGGCTATACACGCTCATCTCTAGAGGCTCTGGATCATCTGCTGGCGATGCCGACCGAACATCCTGACGGCACGACGCCCATTCGCGTGAGCAAAATCATGCCACAGATTAAGCTTGAGGCGGTCACTTTCAAACACCGTGGCGCCCGCGACGGGATCGACATTCCTGCGCTCAATATTCCAACCGGCGCTCGCGTTGGCCTTATTGGTCCGGTCGGTTCTGGGAAATCAACCTTGATGCGCGTCATGGCCGGGCTTTATCGCGCACAGTCCGGGCTCGTGCTGATCAATGGTGTCGATATTGGTCAGATCGCGGAAGCTGATCTTCGGTCGCAATGCTGCTCGATCCCGCAGGAATATAGCCTGATCAGCGGGACCCTGCGCGAAAACATTGTTCTTGGCCTTCCTGACCCCGGTGATGAAGCCATCATGGCGGTGGCTACAGAAACAGGCCTTGCGACGGTCATCCAAAACCACCCTTCCGGTCTTAACCTTCCAATTATGGAAGGTGGTCGAGGCTTATCTGGCGGGCAAAGGACCCTTGTCGGCCTGACGCGCGCCATCCTTGCTAAGCCACGCCTCCTATTGCTGGATGAGCCTACCGCCAACCTTGATCAAGAGACGGAAATGCGTGTGCTAATGGCTCTATTCAAGGCGGTTGAACCAGATGGAACAATCATCATGACGACACACAAACTTCAGCTGCTGCGATTTGTGAATGATGTGGTCGTGATGACCGGCGGCAAGATCGCGCTCAATGGACCAACCAACGCCGTGTTGGAAAAGTTGCGGCCGCCTAACGCTGGCCAAACCACACCGGTTGCAGCCCCTGCACCGTCGGCACCTACGAACCGAGTATCCTGATCATGGCCGCTAAGCACGCGTCGAAGACGACATCTATCATCACGCTGACCGCGGCCTCCGTCTGCGCGTTTCTAGCCTGGGCAAACTATGCGGAGATTGATCAGGTGAGCCGTGCATCAGGACAGGTCATCCCAGCCGGACGGGTGCAACTTGTCCAAAGCTCAGATGGTGGCGTGATATTGTCGATCTTGGTCAGAGAGGGAGACATCGTTCGCAAGGGACAAAAGCTGGTCCAGCTTGACCGCGTAAAGATTGAGGCAGCCGCAGACGAAGGCAAAGCCAAAGTCGCAGCGATGAAGACCGTCAAAAGTCGGATCGAGGCAGAACTTTTCGACAAGCCGCTGCTTTTCCCAGCCGACGTGAACGACTTTCCTGACTTCATGGCCAACCAGCGCCAATTGTTCGTTAAACGTCGCGCCGCGCAGACCCAAGATATCGCCGCTCTTCGTAATATGCTCGCTCTCGCGAACCAAGAGTTGAGCATGAATATGCCGCTGCTGGCATATGGAGATGTCAGCCGGTCTGAAGTCATCCGGTTGCAACGCTCGGTTGCCGATATTCAGGCCCAAATTGCCAACAGGCAAAACAAGTATCTTCAGGACCTGCAGGCGGAATATGCCAAGGTTGAAGAAGAGCTTGTCACAGCAGAACAAACGCTGACCCAGCGGCTGTCTGCGCTGAAAGACACTGACATTGAGGCGCCAACTGACGGTATCGTGAAAAACATCAGGCTCACAACCATAGGCGGCGTGCTTCGCCCCGGCGACGAAGTATTGCAGATCGTCCCCACCGGGGAAAAGCTGATCATAGAAGGCAAAGTTCAACCGGCAGACATTGCCTATGTCAGCGTCGGCCAAAGCGCCTCGGTGAAGTTTGATGCCTATGATTCATCCATTTTCGGTTCGGCAACCGGAAAGGTTATCTACATCAGCCCTGATACGTTGACTGAGCAAAGGGGCAACGGCGAGCAAATCTATTACCGTGCCCATATTCAAGCTGACGTTCGTTCAATGCACCAGCGTCAGGGGAAAAAGGTTTTCATTCAACCGGGTATGATGGCCACAGCGGAAATTCAAACAGGAAGTAATACGATCCTTAAATTCCTGGCCAAGCCCTTCATCAAGACCGTTTCCGGGTCCTTCGGCGAACGTTAGGGGTGCCGCACCTGCCATCGCCCCGCCTATTGGAGACAATTCCAGTTCGACTGCCCGCACCGCCACAACCGCCCTCCGAGGGCTTAGAAAACCAGCGTTTCTTCTCGTTTCGGAGATATCGGCCCCACTTTGGGTCCCACTTCGCTGTGAGATCATCAGCCCTTTGCACTCCGGAAAGTTCGGCGTCGATTTTTTGGACACGCCGTCAGCGCCCCCCGGGGGAGGCACTTTCTCGTCAAGGCCACCCTTCATATATCGTAGTAAGTGATTCTGCCCCCTGACAGCTATCGGGTGCCGTAAAACTCAGGGCTTATCCCGGAGGTTGGAAACAGGGCGCGGGGAGGCAGGCAGCACCCACCTCCAAGTCACCCAGTGATCTCAAAGCCTCTAAAGCTAAGGGCTGAGGGCCACGCCCCAAATCCAACAGCGCTTTGAGCTGATGGTTTCAAAGCGCCGCTGGGTTTGAATTGGATGCTCTACCCCACAATCATGAAGTCAGCCGCCGCCAAGATCGTTGGCGTGGGTGTGTTCATGGTGGCGAACAGGACGGCGTCCCGGCCGCCGATACCGTCGGCATCGTAGAAGATGGCTCCGGTTGTCGTGTTATAGACGACCCGGTCTGTCGCATCGTGCGCGGTTGTTGCACCAGCTGCTGCGTAGAACTGGTCCACACCGATAGTGCCAAGGTCGGTGAACGCGTCAAAAATCGACTGATCGAGCACGATCCGGTCCCCGTCCTTGCGGGAGTAGTTGGTGATCCTGTCGACGTTGGTTGCCGGATCAAGCAGCGTCGAGAACACAAAATTGTCCGCGCCAAGCCCGCCGTTGAGCGTATCGTTACCCAAGCCGCCGTCCAACGTATCATTACCGGCACCGCCTGACAGGATATTGGCGCCGCTATTGCCGACCAAGATGTTCGCCACACTGTTGCCGGTCCCATTGAGGCCTTCGATGCCCGTCAGCGTCAGGTTTTCAACGCCGATCCCCAACGTGAAGCTGATGGAGGCATAGACCGTGTCTGTTCCGCGATTAAGAGCCTCGGTAATCTGATCCCCGGCATTGTCGACGACGTACGTGTCGTCACCAAAACCG
>JBBATT010000017.1:0-15788 GCA_040398605.1 Chakrabartia sp. | reverse complement strand
CGGCAAGCTGGACGAGGATACCCCGCAAAACAGGCGGCGTCTCCCGATCTGCGGCCACAGCCGAAATCTTGTTCAGCGGGCCAAGCCTGCCGGTGACCATGCGGGCAACCCATGCCTCAACCCGCGCCTCGACGGCCGCGCGACTGGTCGGGTCCAACCGCGACAAAGCGGGGCTCAAAAAGAGACGCGGGGTGATGAGGGTTTTGCCGGGCTTGAACCGGGCCAGCTCCACGCCCGCCCAGACGATGCGGACCGGTGTTCCCGGTTCAGTGATCAGGCTGAAATTGTTGTCTGCGGCCTCAGCGACTTTCTGCGCACGGCGGGCAAGTTCCTTGGGCAGACGCAGTTCAGCGGCGGCCAGCAGCCGTTTATGGTCTTTGCCCCGCGCGGCGGCATCGGGTGCAAAGGTGAAGCCATTGAGCGTCCCGATCATCTCCCCATCGACCAGAACCTCGCCTGTATCATCCACCTGAACATCGAGAAGGGCGGGATCATTGCTGACCGATTTCATCAGGATCGACGTGCGCCGGTCCACGAACCGTTCGGTCAGGCGCGCATGGAGCGCATCGGAGAGTTTGAGTTCCAGTTCGCGGGTCCGCTCAGCCCAATTGGGTGCATCAACCAGCCAATCTGAACGTTGGGCGACATAGGCCCAGATGCGTACTTCGGAGATGCGGGCCGCCAATGTTTCAACATCGCCCTGCACCGTATCGAGCCGCGCAATTTGGGCGGCAAACCAGGGGCCGGGGATATGGCCTGACCCTTCGGATAGAAAGCCGAAAATCTGGCTGACCATGCGGGAATGATGTTCGGCGCCGACCTTGCGGAAATCGGGCAGACCGCAGGCCGCCCAAAGCCTTTGGACCATGCGGGGCCCGCGCGCTCGGTCGATCACCGTCCGGTCGTTGGACAGGATGCGCAGCACGGTCAGGTCAATCGAGTCCGGTGCGGCCCGCAGCACGGGGTTGTCGGGCCGAACGCCCAAGGACTGGGTCAGCGCGTCCACTGATCCGAAATCAAGATCGCTGTTGCGCCACATCAGATGATCGAGTGGCTTGAAGCGATGCTCCTCAATCCGCTCAATCTCGATGTCCGAGAATGCCGCTTCATCCGGCCCGCCGGAGAGAACGCCAAAGGTGCCATCGCGCTGGTGACGCCCGGCGCGGCCTGCAATCTGCGCCATTTCCGCCAGGTGCAGCCGCCGCTGGCGCTTGCCGTCAAATTTGGTCAGGCTGGCAAAGGCGACATGGCCGACATCCATGTTCAGCCCCATGCCCACGGCATCGGTGGCGACCAGATAATCAACCTCGCCGGCCTGATACATCGCGACCTGCGCATTGCGCGTGGCAGGGGAAAGTGCGCCCATCACGACCGCCGCGCCGCCGCGTGTCCGTCGCAACATTTCAGCGACAGCATAGACATGCTCAGCCGAGAAGGCGACGATGGCGGTGCGCGGCGGCAGGCGGGACAGCTTCTTGGCGCCTGCATAGGTCAGCTGCGAAAAGCGCGGGCGGGTAATGATTTCCGCCTCGGGCAGCAGGGTGCGGACCAAAGGCTTGAGGCTTTCGGACCCGAGGATCATCGTTTCTTCGCGGCCGCGCGCGCGCAACAGTCTGTCCGTAAACACATGGCCGCGTTCGGCATCAATGCCCAGCTGCGCTTCATCGAGCGCCACAAAGGCGACGTCGCGGTCTGTCGGCATCGATTCCGCCGTGCACAAAAGCCAGCGGGCGTCTGGGGGCAGAATACGTTCTTCGCCGGTGATCAGGCCGACATGCTTTGCGCCTTTGATGCGGACAACACGGTCATAAACTTCGCGCGCCAGAAGCCGCAGAGGAAAGCCCATGATACCGCTGGAATGTGCACATAGGCGCTCAACCGCGAGGTGCGTCTTACCCGTATTGGTCGGCCCGAGTACGGCCGTGATCGCGGAACGCGCGCGTTGGCTCATCGCGATCAGATTGCCACGATCTTGCCCACGTGCAAGGCCTAATCGACTGATGTGGCCAAAAGGGTAGTTCATTTCTTCGGCATTTTGGCACGGATGGGCGCTGCACAGCCACTTGGGGTCAAACATAAGTTTGACATTAACCATTGGCGTTTACAGGTAAGGCCACGGGATCGCGGTCGGAAGGACCAAAGCAAGCTTGTTTAAACGGAATGAACATGGCTTTGGCGCATTTGGCGCGACGATGGCCCTGTCGCTCGATCAGGCCTTGCCGGTCCCGCACGACCTGACGACATGGGCCGGGCGCTTTGACCATGCGGTTGACCGCCTTCACCATCTGGATCTTGTGCCGGATCTCGGCGCCGATATTGGTTCGACCCGATGGTTCCGGGGGCTTGCAACCTGTTTGGCGCTGTGTGGGATTACCCTTGCATTTGCGCCCGGCATCCACCCTCTTATCGGTCGCGCACCCGCACCTGTTGAAGGCCGCGCCTGGGAAGACAGCCGCGCACAGGCGATCGCGCCTCTCGCTTTTGGGGGCAATACCGGCAAACGGATGGCGGCGAATGATCTTGTCGCGCCCTTAGCTGACGCGCCGGAACGCCCGACCATCGAATTGACGACGACCATCGGACAAGGCGACGGCTTTGCCCGCGTGCTGGAACGGGCCGGTGTCGCAACGGGAGAGGCCAGCCGCGCTGCCCGACTGGTCGCCTCAGTTGCGCCGCTTTCGGGCATTGAACCAGGGACAGTCATGCCTATCGTGCTTGGGCCGCGTTCCTCACGCAGTGTGGCCCGACCGCTGCAATCGCTGGATGTGCGCGCGCGTTTTGACCTCAACGTCCGCATTTCAAATGTCGGCGGTACTCTCCAGATGGTCCAGATGCCGATTAAGGTGGATAATACACCGCTGCGGATTGTCGGTCGTGTGGGGGACAGCCTCTATCGCTCCGCGCGGGCCGCCGGTGTTTCGGCAGGTGTCGCCCAATCCTTTATCCGCGCCATTTCCAGCAAGGTCGATTTTGACCGTGATCTCGCATCCGATGCCCGGTTCGACATGATTGTGGAGCATCAGCGCGCTGAAACCGGCGAAGTAAAAACGGGCGATCTGATGTATATCGGCATCCATCGCGGCAATCGCGCCATCCGCATGATCCCTTGGACGATTGGGGGGCGGACCGACTGGTATGACGCCGCAGGCGTCGGCCAGCGTCGCGAGGGCATGGTACGTCCCGTTGCGGCTGCACGCATTTCATCTGGCTTTGGCATGCGCTTCCACCCGTTGCTGGGCTATTCGCGCTTCCACAAAGGCACAGACTATGCCGCGATGACGGGCACGCCCATTCGCGCGGTCACCGATGGCATCGTCACGCTGGCCGGCTGGTCGGGGGGTTATGGCAATATGGTCAAACTGTCGCATGCCGGCGGCTTGGGCACAGGCTATGGCCATATGAGCCGCATCGCTGTTCGCCCCGGCGCGCGCGTGGTGCAAGGTCAGGTCATCGGCTATGTGGGGACGACCGGCTTGTCGACGGGGCCACACCTCCATTTCGAAGTCTATCGCAACGGGCAGGCCGTCAGCCTGAACTCGGTGAACTTTGCATCCTCCTCGCTGTTGTCCGGCAGAGAACTTGAGGCGTTCCGCGCACGACTTCGCACGCTTCTGGCCATTCCCGTCGCCGGTACAGGGCGCGACCTTTAATCCACTTAAATTTCTGAAATTGGTCGAGTGTGATGGCCGTCACATTGCGAATCAGTTTCCACCAATATGGAGGAGAGGCGACCCAAGGCGCTTCCCTTTTCGGTCATTTAGGGGGCGCCCCCTCCTTGACGGCCCGGCAACTATCCCTGCCGGGCCGTCATTTTCTGACGGTCCAGCCTATCGCACCGCGCCCTATCGTACCGCCCCCTGCCGCAACAGGCGCGGGACGAGGAACAAAGCGGCGATGAGCGGAAAGCGCCGTTGCCAGGGTTTGATCTCAATTTGCGTGCCGGCATGCCGGTTGATCTTCCAGGCGAGGTAATCAATCCCGCCTGAAAAGGTGAGGCTGGCCTTGGCGAGCCGCAGGACGCTTGCCCGCTTTCCCCGCCCGCGCAGCTTTTGCCAGATATGTTCCGCCGCCGGTCGGGTCATCGTTGTGTCCAGCGGGATGGCCGCTCCAAAAAGCGCGTAGCGGGCGGGATCAGCGTCAACGAGGGAGCCGGACCGCGTTGTCTTTTCAGCGCGCAACTCGCATTGGTAGGTTCGAGCAAAGCCTTCCTGCCAGACGGTCATCGGATCATGCGAGGCCGCTACAGGCCGGGCGAGGTGAAACAATGTCGGCGCCGCCTTGGCGACGGCGTCCACGGCTTGGTCTCGGGCGGGTGCGTCTTTCGACCAGACAAGCCGTGAGGGCTGGGCAAAGCGCGCCCAGACAGAAACGGTGGCGGCGTCCGGACGGTTGAGCGCGGCGAAGTCCGCCTCACTCAGCACCGCATATTTGGCCGCAAGGCCGTCTTTGGTGAAGGGAAAGACATTGGGCGGGATCAGCCGGTTGGCCGTCGCGAGCCAGCGCTTTTCATAAGCCGATGGATAGTCGGACACGATCAGGTAGAAATCGAGCATCAACCCGTCGAGCCGCGCTTCACGCAGGCAAGACCCGTAAAACAACACAGCCCGCGCAGCATCGCCGTAGAGCGCGGCAATGGCCGTTGCCATGTCTGTGACTTGGGGCAGGACAGGGTGCGCCAGTTCGTCTTCAACCAGCGCGCGCAGCGGCGTCACACCGCCAGCTTTAGGAAGGGAATGGGCGGCGTGGAGCGGAGCACGATCGGCCGGCCTTCAATGGCGCTGAAGGTCTCTCCGTCCAGAATGACATTGGTGCCGCAGCTTTCTATGCGGATGATATCGCCTTGCTGCACATGCACGCCGCGCACAGGTTCCCGCCCGAGCTTTCCGGCAATCCCGGCCCAAATGGCGCGGATGAGGGCCGGGGCGGATTGCTCAATGGCCAGCAATTTCAATCCCATTGCGCCCGGTGCGCCTGTCCGGCTGTTCAGCAGCAGCTTTTCCAAGGTCGTGACGATCAGGAAGGAGAAGCGGCGTGTCGCCTCCCCATCACGGATGAGCGAGACGGAGACAGGGTTGGGCGAAGGCGGCAACAGGCGCCCATGCAGGCCGGTAATCATGGCGAAGATGGCGGCAATCCCGGCAATCACATGGCACAGCCCATTGGGCAGGCCGAGCGGATAGAGCTTTTCGCGGCAATACAGAATGGTGTCGGCAAGGCCAGCGCCACCCAGAAACATGCCTAGGACAGGCCGATTGCTATGTTCGCCTTCGGTCAGCGAAATCAACTCGCGCTGAACAACATGATCATGCAAATCATGGCGTGCGGCCTCGACGATCCACTCCAGCATCCCGAGAGGGTCACCATCAGCCCCTAGGTCAAGGGCGATGAGGTTGGTCTTGCCATTGGGGAGGACCGCCACAGGTGGTGGCGTCGCGCCAAAATGTCCGCCATGGTGAAGTTCGGTCAGCGCCGCCTGAACCGTCCCATCGCCGCCATTGACGATCAGAATGCGCGGCTTGACCTGCGCAATGGACGTGAGGGCAGCGCCGATCTGGCTCGCATCTTCAACTTCATAATGGAACACTTCGGGGTGCTGCGCGCAAAAACTGCGGATACGCGGCAGGATGGCACGGTTGCCCGTCGAATTTGGGTTCGAAAGCAGGGCAACGAGCGCCATCGCTTACAGGTACCGTACCGTGATGGGCACGACAGTCGTTCCATTGGCGACAGAGACTTGCACCTGGCTGGCTGGCGGCTTGCGTCCGAACAGGATCGACATCAGCGAAAATTTCGGGTTGCCTGATGCGCCAATGCCGTCGGACCGGTCGGTATCGCCGTTATTGTTAATATCGTGGCGGATATCGACGGCATAGGTGCCGGGCGCACCAACGGGCACGCAAATCTCAATCGGGCCGGCTGCCGGCACGTCATATTCGAAGCGCTTATGGGCGAACTTTTTGTTGAAATAAGTGCTCGGGTCGCCGGTGAAGGTGCGGACGCGCACTGTCCCTGCACGGTTTTTCAGGCCTGCCACACGAACAAGGATCGTTGGCTCGCGGCCGCCGGAACACAAAGAGGGATTGGGTCCCAGCGCCTGTGCTGCGCCCAATCCGGGAAAGCCCAAGGTCGCTGTTGCCAGCACCAATAATCCACTACGCCGCTTTGCCATTACTCCGACACCCTTGAAAAATGCATCCGGCCGTTTGCACTCACGCCCAGACTCACCTAGTTCACGTTGGCACGATCCATCTGGACTCCATTTGCGGCCAAATCATGGTCAGGAATCGACTGAATTCAGAAACACGATGTTGACCTCCACTGACCGATACATCGCGCGACTGATCGCTTTGCCGCTGTTCTCGACGCTGATTATTGCCGCGATGCTGCTTGTCCTCGATAAGATGTTGCGGCTGTTTGATTTTGTGGCGCAAGAAGGCGGTCCCGTCAGCGTTGTTTGGCGGATGCTCGCCAATTTGCTGCCCGAATATCTGTCGCTTGGTATTCCGATTGGTTTGATGCTCGGCATTCTGCTCGCGTTCCGCAAGATCGCAACCACGTCGGAACTTGATGTCTTCCGCGCTGTGGGGATGAGCTATGGACGGCTGCTGCGCGTGCCCTTCATGTTTGCCATTTTTCTGGCGCTGGTGAATCTCGCCATTGTCGGCTTTGTTCAGCCCTATTCCCGCTATGCCTATGAAGGACTCCGGTTTGAGCTGCGCTCCGGCGCGCTGGGGGCCTCAATCAAGGTTGGGGAATTCGCCCGCTTTGGCAAGCGGATGACGATGCGGATCGAACGCTCCGAAAATGGCGGACAGGATCTCTACGGCATTTTCGTGCGGGCGGTTTCAAAGGACAGTACTTCGCTGTCGGTTACAGCGGAGCGTGGGACGTTCATGGCGACCGATGACCCTGATGTGATCATCCTCCGGCTGAAAAATGGTGTGCTGGTGCATGATGCCCCAGGGTATAAGCAGCCCCGCGTCCTGACCTTTACCGCGCATGATCTGCCGATTGACCTCCCAAAGATTGAGGCATTTCGCGGACGCGGCGACAAAGACGGCGAACTGACGATTCCGGAGCTTGTGAAGGTCAGTCAGGACAAGAATACGCCGCTTGAGCTTCGGCACCAAAGCCGCGCCAATTTCCATTTCCGGCTGGTGGAGGTGGCTATGATGTTGCTCTTACCGCTGCTCGCGGTTGCCCTCGCCGTGCCGCCCAAACGTTCTTCGTCGGCGCTTGGCGTGTTCCTCTCCATCGTGATGGTAGTGACTTATCATAAGATAAATGAATGGGCCGAAGGCATGGGCGCTTTGAACATTGTTGACCCCATTTTCGCGCTGTGGACACCGTTTGCTCTGTTTGCCGCCCTCATCTTCTGGATGTACTGGACGCTGGCTTATAAGATCGGGGGACAACCCATTGGTGCGCTGGAGAAGGGCTTTGCTGTGCTTGGGAAATCAATCCGCAGTCTCTTCACCCGCAAGCCGCCGAACGGTATGCCGTCTGCATGAGCGCGCAGTTTTTCCCATCGCGGACGATGTCCATCTATATGGGGCGGCTTTTCATCCTGCGCAGCGCCGCGGTGTTGGCCGCGCTCGTCCTTGTCTTGCAGGCGCTCGATCTGCTGGGCGAATCTGAGAAAATTCTGGCCGCTGCCGGAAACGATAATGGCGATATCTGGTATTATATGTCTATGCGGATGCCACAGATCATCCAGCGGTTTCTGCCGTTTTCGGTGCTCTTGGGCACGCTTATCACCATGGTGACGCTCAACCAGAACAGCGAAGTCGTGTCGATGAAGGCGTCGGGGCTCTCTGCGCATCAGGTGCTTGCCCCATTGATCCTTGCGAGCATCGGGGTCGCCGCCATCGCCTTTGCGTTTAATGAGCGGATCGTGACGCGCGCCACATCAACATTGAACCGCTGGCAAAAGGTCGAATATGCCGCCATTCCGATGGACAGCCGCGTGCAATCTGACATCTGGGTGCGTGATGGCACGAACCTGATTAATGCAGGCAGCGTCGAGGGGCGCGGCACGGCTACGCGCTTGGGCGACGTTACCATCTATGATCGCACCGGCGGGGAATTGAGCGCCATCATCAAGGCGAAGACAGGGCGTCCGCTGGGCACTGGCTGGCGTCTTGAGGGGGCCAGCCGCTTCGATGTGAAGCGCGGCGTGCGCGAAGATCTCGGCCAGATGACTGCAGCCCAAGGCGTCCGCCCGGACCAGTTCACGCTGGCCAGCGTTGATCCCGACGGCCTGTCTTTCCTCCAGCTTTGGAGCGCCATTAACGATCTGGAGGCCGCAGGCCGACCAACACGATCGCTTAAGGCATCGCTGTGGCACAAGATTTCCGGCCCCTTGTCGACCGTGCTAATGCCCTTGCTGGCAGCCGTGGCCGCTTTTGGCGTTGCCCGATCCGGAAAGCTGTTCGTCCGCGCCGTCGTCGGCATGGCGCTTGGCTTTGCCTATTTCGTCGCGGATAATTTTGGCCTCGCCATGGGAGACCTTGGCGTCTACCCGCCGCTGCTTGCGGCTTGGGGGCCTTTCTTCCTGTTTCTTCTGATCGGCGAATATGTGCTGGTGAAGACGGAGGAGTAGCAGGGCTTACCGACCGCGCTGAAAGCTACTTTTCACCAACGTCGTCAACAGCCCGGGAAGCCCGTCATAGCTGGCTGCATGGTAGCGGGAGGTGGCGGGCAGGGCCGCGATCAGGCGACGATGCGCCTCACCCAGCGAATGATAAGGCAGCCCCGGCAAAAGATGGTGTAACGCATGATAGCGCAGGCCCACCGGTGCCCAGAGTGCGGGCAGCAAGGCAGGTGGGGGCACGTTGACGCTGTCGAGATATTGTCCGGTGACGGTCATCACATCGCCTTCATTTTCCCACAAATGCGCAACCAGCGTGCGGAACTGATTAATCACGACCACGCCTGCGTGAATGGACAGCACAATGAGGAAGGCGCGCAGCGGAACGATGCCCGTGGCGACCAGCGTGAGGAGCGTGATCGCCCAAAGGCTGGCGGCGGTTTCCTGCACAATCCACATCCGGCGGAAATCGCCTTCTGGCATGCGCCTGCGATAGTCGGGATTGATCGACAGGCTCGAATAGCGCTCCACCACCGTGCGACGCAGGGCCGACGACAAAAGCGACAGCGGGGCCAGCAGGCCGTAGCGGACCAGCAGCGCAATCGGCCCGAGCGCGGACACGATGACGAACAGCGGCACGGTCCATGGCTTCATCAGCGCCAGCGGCAGATATTCCGGATCTTCCTTTGTGCCATAGCGCGTGCGGGCATGGTGCAGGCTGTGCACGCCTTCATACATGAAGGAGGGCACCAGCAGCGGCACCCCGATCAGCGCATTCCAAGCGAGGCGGAAGCCGGGCAGCGCGGTCGGACGAATATGCGTGAGTTCATGGATGAACAGGCCTGCCCGATAAAGCGTGGCAATGGCGAGCGCGGCCCAACCGAGCAGCGCGACCGTTGTGTCTGCCATGATGGCCAGCGCCACAGCGGCATAGCCGATAAGGGTGCAGGCAAGAAAATCGGGCCAATAATATTCGGGCCGCGCGGTCGACAGGTCGCGCGTCAGTTCGGCAGCCGCGCGGATCATCGCGGCATCGTCTGGATGCTGTGAGAGCGGGATGCCAGCTGCCTTGTGCGGTGCGGCAGTGCCCGCTTCGTCAGCGGAAAGGAGCGAAGTGTTCATATCGTTTCCATTTCTTGTCCGTCCCTTAGACGGGATCATCATGGCAGGATGATGGCGGCACACAGATGACCCTAAGATCGCGAACTTCATATAGCCAGTTTCGGTTCGGCCGCCTTGACATCGCTGCCAGAAGGCGGGACTTGGCGGCCTTCAACACGTGCGAAGGAAACCGAGGCCTTGACCCAGATCAGTTTGAGCGTGCGTCCGGTCAAAACCAAGGCGGACCGCGCAGCGTTTGTTGATCTGCCCTTCCGGCTTTACGCCAAAGATCCCAACTGGGTGCCACCGCTCAAAGATGAGGTTTACGGCCTGATTACGCCGGGCAAAAACCCCTGGTTTGAACATGGCGAGGCGCAACTTTTTCTGGCGGAACGAGGCGGACAGGTGGTGGGCCGGATCACCGCGCATATTGACCAACTCGCGCTCGCCCAGCCGCCCGAACAGGGCATGGGGCCGGGCGTTGGCTTTTGGGGGTTCTTCGAAGCCGAAGATGAAGCTGCGGGCAAAGCGCTGCTGGACGCGGCGGCAGATTGGCTCCGTGCCAAGGGTATGATCCGTTCGATGGGGCCGTTGAGCTTTTCCTATTGGGACGAAATCGGGCTGCTGGTCGACGGGTTTGACACGCCGCCGGTTGCCATGATGGGCTTTAATGCGGCGCCCTATCAGGCCTGGATTGAAGCGGCCGGCTATGGCGGCGCGCAGGATCTGTTCACTTACGCTGTGCCGATTGCGGAGGGTTTTTCAGAACTCGTCAATCGCCTTGTCGCGATGGGCGATAAGAGCGAGCGCATCCACATCCGCCGCGTTGATAAGCGCCGTTTCGATGAGGAAGCTGCGCTCATCATCGGCATTTTGAATGATGCTTGGTCAGATAATTGGGGCTTTGTGCCGTTCACCCCCGCTGAGATCGCCTATGCCGGCAAGAAGCTGAAACCAATTGTCTATGAAGATCTCATCCGTGTGGCGGAGGTGGATGGCGAGCCTGTCGCCTTCATGATGACGGTCCCGGACCTCAATGAGAAGATCAAAGGCTTCAACGGGGCGCTCTTCCCGTTCAACTGGGCAAAGCTCCTCTGGTGGCTGCGCGCGCCCAAGGTGCGCACTATGCGTGTGCCGTTGATGGGTGTGCTGAAAAAGCACCAGAGTTCACGCCTCGCCAGTCAACTCGCGATGATGATGATTGAGTATATCAGGCGCGATGCCGTGTCGAAGTTCGGCGCAACACGGGGCGACTTTGGTTGGGTGTTGGCGTCTAACGGCCCGATGCGCTCGGTTGGCGAAGCCGTTGGCGGCACCGTCAACAAGGTTTACCGCGTCTACGAAAAGTCGATCTGACCCGCATCGGCGTCGATGATATGCGGTAAGGCGGCTGCCAGCGTCGAATAATGCGACCCATCCATGATCTGGCGGACACAGGCCACATTGGGGAGCGCTTGTGCCAGCGCTTCGGCCATGGCGGGCGGAACCCAATTATCGGCCGTCCCATACCAGATGGTGGTCGGCACGCTGACGCGGGCGAGCACGTCTGACCAAGGCGCCACATAAGCGGTGATCTCCGCCCGATAGGCCGCCGCACCCCCGCTGAGACATTTTTGTGCGATGGCAGACCAGTTGCGCCGGAAGGCTGGATCGGCGGCGAGTGGTGCGTCCTTGCCCTGCGACAAGGCGAACACCTGCCGGGCGAAGAAATCCGGGGCAAGCCGGGCCACCCAGGCCTGGACGCGGGTCACGAGACGGAACAGCCAAGGGTGGTCACGCGCCAAGCGGAAGATGGGGCCGCCCGCCATGTCCTTCAGAAAATCGCCCAGTTCCAAAGGTGCTGCGGGCGCAATCAGATGAAGATGCGCAACCCGTGAAGGATAGCTGGCGGCATAGCGCATCGCGCCAAAGGCGCCGAGTGAGAAGCCCAGTAAAATGACCGGCGTGTCGCCGAATTTCGAACGGATCTGTTCTGCAACAAACCCGTCACGCAGGTCTGGCGAGAAGGCCTGTGCCGTCTCAGAAGCCAGCTTCAGTTCGTCTGGGCCGCCGGGCAGGCCGTGCAGATAAACGAGCGGTGCGGTGGCATTCAATCCAGCACGATCCATGTTGCGGCATGGTCGCTCGCCTTTTCCCGACCGCGATAGTCCTTATCGACACCAGCATCGACCAGCCGGTCAGCGGCCTCAGGCGAGAGCATGAGATGGTCAATGCGGAAGCCTGCGTCACGCTGCCATGCGCCCGCCTGATAATCCCAGAAGGTCCACAACCGCCCCTTGGGGTGGCGGGCCTCCAAGGCATCGGTCAGGCCGAGCGCGGAGAGGCGGCGAAAGGCAGCGCGGCTTTCCGGCTGCATCAGCGCGTCGTCGATCATCGCTTTGGGGTTGGCGATATCCTCATCGGTTGGGATGACATTATAGTCGCCTGCCAGAACCACAGGAATTTCGAGCGCCAATAGCTCTGCTGCCCGCGCGGTCAGCTGGTCAAACCAGCGCAATTTATAATCGAACTTTGGTCCCGGTTGCGGGTTTCCATTGGGCAGGTAGATGGACGCCACGCGGATGCCGAAGACATCGGCCTCAATATAGCGGCTATGCTCGTCTTCTGGTTCGCCGCTCAGGCCCTTTTGCACTTCAACAGGTTTCTCCCCGCGCGCGAGGATGGCGACGCCGTTAAAGCCCTTTTGGCCGTGGTAGACACCGTGATAGCCAGCGGCTTCAATGTCAGCGATGGGCAGTGTCTCGTCGCTTGATTTGAGTTCCTGCAGGCAGACGATATCGGGCTTTTGTTCGTCCAGCCATTCAATCAGGCGGGGAAGACGGGCCTTGATGCCGTTGACGTTATAAGTGACGATCCGCATCAGACAGAAAAGCTGGCGCCGCAACCACAGCCGGAGGCTGCATTGGGGTTGGTCACGCGAAACGCGCTACCGCCCAGCGATTCGACATAATCGACATGCGAGCCATCAAGCAGGTCGAGGCTCATCGGATCAACGACGAGCTTGACGCCGTCCGTTTCCGTTACAAGATCATCTGTGTCGATGCCTTCGGCGAGGCCGAAGCGATATTGAAAGCCAGAGCAGCCACCGCCTTCAACGGACAGGCGCAGCATGGCAGCTTTGCCCTGCTTGCTTGCGATAAAGGCCACGCGCGCGGCGGCACTTGGGGTCAGGTCAACGGTTTGCATGAGGTACAGATAGGCGCGGTGAGAGCCGGGGGCAAGGAGGGGAGTGCCAACAGCGTCATGCCAGCGAAGGCTGGCATCTCTCGGGAAAGAGACTCCAGCCTGCGCTGGAGTGACGGCAATGAGTAGAGTGTTACTCAGCCTTGCCCGGACCACCGAGGGCGACATTGCCGGCGGCGCGACGTTCCATCGCCAGCAGATAGCCATCGGTCCGAAGGAACGGGGTCGGGTTCACAGCGCGGCCATCAAGGCGCACTTCATAGTGCAGATGGCTCCCCGTGGAACGACCGGTCGACCCCATCAGGCCGATCAGATCGCCGCGCTTGACGCGGGTTCCGGCGACAGCGCGGATTGCCGATAGGTGTCCGTAACGGGTCTGGATGCCCTTGCCATGGTCGACTTCAACCATGTTGCCATAGCCACCGACCCAGCCGGTGCGGCCGATGATGCCATCTGCCGTTGCATAGATCGGGGTGCCAATGGGGCCGGGAATGTCGACGCCACTGTGCATGGCCGCACCGCCGCGGAACGGGTCGGAACGAACGCCGAAGCCGCTGGTCAGCGAAATCGCGGTTGAAACCGGTTTCGCAGATGGAATAGCGACCATCGCCTGTTCAAGCTGGTCAAGACGCTTCCAGCTGTTGAACAGCGCGCGGAACTGTGCGTCAGTCTTTTCGGCGGTCGGTGCCTGATAATCGGCGGGAACCGGTTCGTAAGGTCCGCCCATCGCAAGGCTCAAGCGCTGCGGATTGATGCCCAGCTTCGCAACGGCGCTGGCCTTCATGCGATATTCGTTTTCAGTGGCGGCCAGCAGCTTGCCAGCGATCACGTTCTGCTTGGCGGCGACCGGCGCAAAGGCAGCGGCGATATCTGCCGATTTGGGCGACGTGGCGGCGGCATCAGACGGCAGCAGCGCGGCGAGTGTCTTTGCATCGCCCTTGCCTGCCAGAACACTGGCGAGGAAAGCTTGGCGCTTTTCAAGGCGTTCTGCATGGGTGCGCGCATCCTTGCGGATGGTCGACACTTCGGCTTGCAGCGTTGCAACACGCGTTTCCATGGCGGAGACGGCAGCAGACTGTTCGGCATAGTTGGTGAGGG
Organism: Chakrabartia sp.; assembly: GCA_040398605.1. Taxonomy (GTDB): domain Bacteria; phylum Pseudomonadota; class Alphaproteobacteria; order Sphingomonadales; family Sphingomonadaceae; genus Aquisediminimonas. The sequence goes on along the minus strand of JBBATT010000017.1, from coordinate 1,816 downwards.
TCGACGACACAGCGGGGGCGGAAATCGCCACGCCAGCGGCACCTGCAAAACCAGAGGTCGCGCACAGGGCGAGACCTGCTGCGGCGAAGATCTGTGTCCGGGTGCTCAAAGCCACGCGGCGCATCGCTTTGCCGTCATGGTAGAACACTTCTTTCGGCTTAAAAAACTCACGCGCGCGCTCCACTAACCCGGTCGCCGCCGTGAACGAAAAGAACGTCATTATGTGACGACCCCCAAAACATTTCGACCCCGGCCCTCCCGTTTTCGGTCTACGGTGGACCTTGTGTCAGCCGAGATGCTTAACACTGACCTATCATGCAAGATCGGTGTAATATTCCCGCGTTAGACCGGCTTGGCTTCGCGCTGAGTCGTTGAATGGAGGCTTTAACGGCCCGGAAAAATGACTCCGGACCAGAGATTTCCAATGGTCAACACAAGCTAATCCTTGTGATTCGCATAGATTCGAGAACCATTTGGACCCGACGCCGACATGGCGGATTTCATCGGTGTAGATTCGGTTCAAAATGGAAGCGCTGCGGGCGTCGCCCATATTGGTGAGCCGTTCGATGGTTGCTGGGCTGACGTCGAGGCCGCGGGCTTCGAGCACCATGGGGACAAGCGCCAACCGAGCAAGCACATCGTGCCGGGTGTCCCACGCAGTTTGCCAAAGGCCGTCATGGGCGGGATGCGCGCCATAATGGCTGCCAAGGGCGTTCAGGCGCCGCTCAATCAGCATGAAATGCATCGCTTCGTCCGCGCCGACCGACAGCCAGTCCGTGATGAAATCGCGTGGGAGAGTGGCGCCAAAGCGGCCCGCAATGTCGAAGGCCAAGTCAATCGCCGAAAACTCGATATGCGCAAAGGCGTGCAGCATTGCGATTTTGCTGGCGAGAGACCCGGCCCGCCTGCGGTGCGGCATCTTATTGGGTGGCAACAGTTCGGGATCGGCAGGACGCCCCGGTCGGTCGGGCATCTCTACGTCGAACACATGGGCAAGCCGACCTGCCCGCCAATCGCGGGCGACAGCACGGGCACGCAGAACCTTCTCACGCGGTTCAGTCGCTTCGAGGACCGATCGGATGGCAAAAGCGATGCTGGTCATGACCAGAGGTCGGCCGCCATTAGAGCGCCTTTGCCGCCTCCAACACCGCCGCCGCATGGCCGGCCACCTTCACCTTGCGCCAAACTTGGGCGACCTTGCCATCGGCCCCGATCAGGAAGGTGGCGCGTTCAATGCCCATATAGGTACGGCCATACATCGACTTTTCAACCCAAGTGCCAAAGGCTTCGCACACGGCGCCGTCCGCATCGCTGCCCAGTTCCACCTTCAGGTCATATTTGGTGGCGAACTTGGTGTGGCTGGCGATGGTGTCCTTGGAGATGCCGACGACGCTGGCCCCGGCTGCTGCAAAATCAGCGGCGAGGGCTGTGAACTCTTGCGCTTCCTTGGTACAGCCGGACGTGTCGTCCTTCGGGTAGAAATAGAGGACCAGCTTGCGGCCCAGATAGCCAGCAACAGACCGTTCGCCGTCCGGCGTCGCAAAAGTCACGTTCGGTGCGGTATCACCCTGTTCCAACATCATCAGTCTCCTTGCGGGGCCGCAATGGCCATCCATGCACGGGCCACCCTCTGCCGCGTCGCATCAAGCTCTGCAAGCAGGGCTTCCCATTCGGACATACCACAGGCCCGCGCGATGACGGGGCGGGTGATCTCCGGCGGGATGTCGAGCGTGGGGGCCATCAGCCGGACGGTGACGAGCATCCGTGTCAGCAAGGCGTGGGCCTCGATCATGAAGGGGTCGAGCAGACCAAGTGC
>JBBATT010000016.1:0-15813 GCA_040398605.1 Chakrabartia sp. | reverse complement strand
CATTCTCTTCCGACACGTCGATGACGCGGACGTTCCTTTCGACATAGCCTCGCCGACCAGCGTAAGGGGACCAGTTGCTATGGGTAACAAGGATGTTGCGGTCATCAAGGATCTTGGTGACGGCGGCCACATGGCCCAGCTTCATTCCGCCATGCGGCATGAAATTGAGGACAGCGCCTTTCTTGGGATCGGTGCCTTTGCGGTACCGGCCCTCGGCTTGATCCCACCAGGTGTGGGCATCGCCATAGATCTGGATGCCGGACATGGTCCGCGCAATGGGGACGCACTGCCAATAGGGATCATCATTAATCTCATCCGCAATTGGCAAGGCCGACGCAGGCACAGCAAGGCCAGCCAGCGCAACGCCGCCTAAGCCCAGCAAGAGTTTCCTGCGATTCAAAATACCGTTCCCCATGTCGGAAATTTGGCACAGGATAGTGAATAAACCTCTGAAATTGAATGGTTAACGATGCCACAACCATAACCGGTGTGGCGCCAATCGCAGATATTGTGGTGTCTACAGCGTCAGAATCCCGTCAGCCACAGCATCTTCCGCAACGGTTCGTCGCAAAAGGAAGCGGCGGCATAAATGCCGCCGCAGTTGGGCCTTTGAAAAGGCCGGGGGGGGGCAGCCGCGCAAATGACGCCGCGCGGCTGTCGGGCAATGTTAAAAGTTGGGCTATGCCTTGGCAGCGACCGCGCGACGGCGGCGGAGCATGGCGCCGCCCATGCCAAAGCCAGCCAGCATCATCGCCCAGCTTGCCGGTTCAGGAACACCGAGCCCTAGGGCGTTCGCTTCGGCAGCAGAGAGGCGGAAGGCATAAATTCGCGTGGCGATCAGAGACTGCCCCTGTGGGCAGCCAGCGCCAATCGTGACTTGCGAAAAGATGGCACTGGCGCCCGTGCCGGATGCGCAGACGTCCAGCTGTTCTCCCGCACCGGTCTGGGTGACGGAGAAATCATTGTCCGTCACGATCAGCATCGACAAGCCACCATTGGCAAGGCGCGGGCCAAAAGCGAGGCCTTCCATCTTTTCCGCGATGGACACACCGTTCGCCAGCAGGGCGGCGCGGATGTCGAGCAAAGCGGTTTTGGATACTGGCGTTACGCCCGCCGGCAACGTGTTTGATCCGGCAAGGCTGATGCCCGCAACGTCTGTCGCTTGGCTGAGGTCGATGACATAGGCCGCTTTGATGCCGATCTGACGCAGGCCGGTCGGGTCATCGACACCGACTCCGCGATTGTCCCGCTCAATAACGACGAGACGACCATCGGGTAGGCTCATAATCGAGGAAACGCCGATGGAACGACCCTGATTGGTGGCCGAGAAAGTGTCTCCCGGTGTGTTCGGATTGATGGTCGCGAGGCTTTCCAACACATAGACATATTGCTTGGTCGGGTTGCCGCTGGCGACATCATATTCAACGATGCGCAGGTTGCGGCTGCGGCGGCCATCATTGCTGGCACCTTCATTGACCAAAGGGTCCTGCATGATGGCATAGGCCTTGGTCCCGTCGGGGGACACGGTGATGCCTTCATAGCCGCGATTATCCTGACGGCCGGTGACGATTGTCGGGCGACCGTCGACATAGTTGACGGTGCCGCCCGCTTCCTTCGGCACCAGATTGGCGGGAACTGCAAAACTGCGGACCTGTTTTCCGGTGATGTCGAATTCAATGACGGAGGGGCCATATTCGTCGGCCACAAGATAGTTACCGTTTGGTAGAACCGTCAGGCCTTCTGGGTCCAGTGCTGCGCCTAACACGCTCTTGTCGCTATTCGCCAGCAGTGGATTGAGGCCGGAGAAATTGCCACCGTTCTTTTGCGTGAACAGCGTCGTTGAGACGAGATTGAAATTGCTCGCCACACCGGTGAGCGGGTTAATGTCGAGCTTGAATGACTGAATTCGCGGCGCATAATCGATCAGGCCACCACCTGGGCCGCGATCAGACATGCCGATAAACGTGTTGGTCGCCTGATCCCAGATAAGGTCTGATCCAAAGCTGAGGCGGGTGTTGTTCGGGCCCGCCGGTAGGCCGGACAGGTCGGTCGCATCACCTGCAACTGTAACCACATTGACGAAAGTGATTGCAGATACCGGTGCAGAAATAGCGCACAGCGCCACGCCAAGGGCAGCTTTGGTGATGATTTTCACGGGGTAGTCTCCCATTCGAGTCGCACATTAACCATGCAAAATGGATGTGTCGTTTGGCGGACTCATTGGCGACACTTTGATGACAGTCTCGATCAATCGCGCTCAGTGCTTGACGCGCACGTAAAGGTGCGCGACGACTTGCAGGGTATGGAGAGCTCACAAACACTTCTCGCGTCTGATTTTTCGACGCTGCCCGCCCTTGTCAAAGCCTTTGCAAGCGAGCGCCCCGATGCGCCCGCAGTTGCCGATCCGGACGGCCGGATCAGTTGGAAGGAACTGGACGCCTTTGTCGACCGCATCGCGGCCAAGTTGCAGGCGGACGGGGTTGGCCCGGGCCAAGCGACGGCAATTGCGGGGCTGAATTCGGTCATGCAGGTTTGCGTCTTCATCGCCACATTGCGGACAGGTGCGATTGCGGGGCTCATCACCAACACAGCCACCGGGGAACAGATGGCGGCGATGATCGTCGATTCAGGCGCCAATCACCTGTTCCTTGATGAAAAGGCGGCAGAGTCGCTGGCAGGACAGAGCTTCGGTGCGCCGAAACGCATCTCGATGGATGGGGGCGCTTGGGGCGAACCATTGCTGGACTGGATGGCGCCTGCAGGCAGTGAACCCCAGCCCGTTGAGATTACGCCGAAGACGGGGTTCAATATTATCTATTCGAGCGGGACGACTGGCACACCTAAGGGAATCGTCCACAGCCATAGCATGCGGTGGCAGCATATTCAGCGCGGCGTGGCAGCCTATGGTCCGGCGTCCGTCACGATTCTGTCGACACCGCTTTATTCAAACACCACCATGGCCAGCTTCCTGCCGACGCTCGGCTCGGGCGGTCAGGTCGTATTGATGAAGAAGTTCGACACGCTAGGCTTCCTCCAACTGGCGGAGCGGGAACGGGCGACGAACACGATGCTGGTGCCGGTCCAGTACCGCCGCATCATGGCGCATCCGGATTTTGAAAGTTTTGATCTGTCGAGCTTCGTCATGAAGTACTGCACCAGCGCTCCCTTTGCGGCGGCGTTGAAGGCGGACATCTTGAAGCGCTGGCCCGGTGGGCTGGTTGAGATTTACGGTCTGACGGAGGGTGGTTGCACATTCTTGCTGGTCGCGCACGAGTTCCCTGACAAGCTTCATACGGTCGGTCGGCCGGCACCGGGGCAGATCGCCAAGGTGATTGACGAGGACGGCAACGAACTTCCGACCGGATCTGTGGGCGAAGTGGTCGGGCGATCCCCTGCGATGATGACAGGCTATAACAACCGTCCCGACGCGACTGAGGCGATGAAATGGTGGGATGCCGACGGCCATCTCTATTACCGGCACGGCGACATCGGCCGGATTGATGAGGACGGCTTCCTGACGTTGATGGACCGCGCCAAGGACATGATCATTTCAGGTGGGTTTAATATCTACCCGAGCGATCTGGAAGCGGTGTTGCTAAAAGACCCCGGCGTGGTCGAGGCTGCGGTCATCGGTGCGCCATCAGAAGAATGGGGCGAAACGCCGGTCGGCTTTGTCGTGCTGCGCGCCGGTGTTGACCCCGACGCCGTGCTTGCCGCGGCCAACGCGCAGGTCGGCCGGACGCAGCGGCTCAACCGTTTGGTTGTGGCGGATGAACTGCCGCGCAGCCCGATTGGCAAGGTGCTCAAGCGCGAATTGCGGGATCGGTTGACCGCCTAAAGGTTGATCGCCCCAATCACCGGCGCCAGCACACCGCACCATTTGGCAATGCCCGCTGGCGTTCCGATGAGGTCCTGCCGCATCTCGATACCGAGATAGGGCGTGCCCGTGTCCTCGCCGTGCCGGTTCATCGTCGCGTTGAGGAGCTTGCCGGAATAAGGTTCCTGATCGCCAACGCGGACGCCTGCTGCCTCCAATAGGGGAATGGCAATCCGCGCGGCGCGATCGTCCTGATTATAGAGAATGCCAATCTCCCAAGGTCGTTCTTCCTCGGGTTTGGTCGCCAGTTGTGGGGTGAAGCTGTGCAGCGAGATCAGGAGGCGTGGCCGCTGGGTCGCCATCTGCGCCTCGATCCGCGCGTGATAAGGCCGCCAGTACCGGTCGATGCGTGCCAATCGCGCGTCATGATCAATGGCATTGCCGGGGATGGCATGGCCATCGCTCGCAATCGGGATGATGTGCGGCGCGTCTTCCTCACGGTTGAGATCGACGACAAGGCGGGACACGTTGCCAAGGATGCCGGGGAATTTGAGACGGGCACACAAAGCCCGACCAAGCTCCGCCACACCGATGTCGATGGCGATATGTTCCTTGAGGAGCGCAGGGGCGATGCCAAGGTCCACGCCGTCTGGCACGCGGTTGGACGCGTGGTCGGCGATCAATAGGTAAGGGCTGTCATCGGGGCCAGTTATATCCAGCCAAGCTTGATCGGTCATCAATTCCTGTTGCCCGCAAAGCAGCGCAATGTCACCATCAAGTAACACAGAGAACAGGGTCTTCGATGAAATTTTCCAGACGTCAGGCGCTCGTCGCCTCCGCACTTGTCCCGGCGGCGCCTATTTGGGCAAAGACGCGCAAGCCCGCTGTTCTGGCGCATGCACCCGATCCGTTCGAGGCGGTGACGGAGCGGCTGCTTGCGCTCTTGCCAGATACCGCCACCTATAACGGCACGCCGGGGTCTTTGGCCGGTGGCCCACCCGCCCGCCGGATGGATGACTACTCCCCGGCTGGCGAAGCGAAGATCCGAGCGGCTTATGTGGACGCCAAGACGGCGGTCGCGTCGATGCGGCGCAGCGGGGATGAGCGGACAACCACCCAGCGCGCTGTTGTCGAAGCGACGCTGGAGAATGGCACACGGTCCGCCGCTGTCCCCTATGGCAAGATCAACCCGTTCCATTTTGCAGGCCACGTGCCCTATGTTGTGACGCAGATTTACGGGCCACATATTGACGGCCTCAACATCATGATGGAGCAGCAGTCACTCCAGACGCCAACTGCTGTCGATGCCTGGCTCGAAAAGTTGGATGCCTTCCCGCAGGCCTATGGCGGCGTGGTTGAGAAGATCCGCGCAGACCGGGCTGCGGGCTGTGTGCCGCCACGCATCCTGATGGAAAAGACGCTGCCGGTGCTGGATGCCTTTCTGGTGGGCAAGGCAAACGCGCATCCCCTCATTCGCGCGCTGGATGCGGGGATGTCGAAGGCGGGACTTGCCAAGCGGACGCGCCAGATGGCCCTGCGCCGCGCGACGCTCTCACTGCAACGACGCGCACGCCCTGCAATGGCGCGGCTCCGTGCAGAGATTGCCGCGATGGCTCCGTCGGGTCGCGCAGAGTCAGGGCTTTGGGCGCAGCCTCAGGGCGATATGCTCTATGCCGCCAATGTCCGCGCGCTGGGTGACACGCAATTGCCGCCCGATGATATTCACGAGATCGGGATGAGCGAGGTCGGCCGCATCACGACGCAGATGAACACGCTGCTGGCCGCGCGCGGCATGACTGAAGGCTCCATCGGCGCGCGGATGGCCGCCCTTGCGCGCGATCCGGCGAACCAGTTTGCCAATAGTGATGCAGGCCGGGAGGAATTGCTGGCCTATGTGCGCGAAAAGGTGCGCGAAGCTGAAGCGCTCTATCCAAAGCTACTCCCAGAGGCACTGATCCCAAAGCAGAGCCTCGTCGTGAAGCGCGTGCCCGTGGCCACGCAGGATGGCGCGCCCGGTGGCTTTTACGATGGGCCGTCGCTTGATGGGTCTCGCCCTGGAACCTACTGGATCAACTTGCGCGACATGGCGGCGGTCGCTCGCTTCCGCCTGCCGACACTCAGCTATCATGAAGGTGTGCCGGGGCACCACACGCAGGGGTCTGTTGCGACAGCCTTTGGGGAGACGCCGCTCCTCCTCCGTATCGCCAGCTTCAATGCCTATCAGGAAGGATGGGCGCTCTATGCTGAACGGATGATGGCTGATCTGGGGGCTTATGCCGACGATCCACTCGGGGATTTGGGGCGTTTGCAGGATGAGCTTTTCCGTGCTGTCCGGCTTGTTGTGGATACGGGCCTCCATCACAAACGATGGACCCGCGAACAGGCGATCCGGACGATGCAGGACATAACCGGTATCGCGGAGGTGCGCGTCATCGCAGAAGTGGAACGCTATATGGCGTGGCCGGGTCAGGCTCTGGGCTACAAATTGGGGCAGTTGCGACTGCTCGACATGCGGGACAAGTTTCGCGCGCGCGGCGGGAAAGGCGCGGATTTGCGAGAGTTCCATGGCACCGTGCTCGAAGCGGGGGCGATGCCCTTGGCGTTGGTCGCGCAGCGGCTGGGGCAAATCTAACTCAAATTGTGTCTTGATATAATGTAACATCTCTCTAAAGCGGACGCCTCTGTTTTAGCCGGAGAGCCAGCTTTGTTTCGTCCCCTTGTTTCGTATCTGGCCCTTGCCATGGGCCTTGTTGCTGCTGTTCCGCTTTCCGCCCAGACCTTGCCGGCGGGGCGCCAACATGGCGACCACAGCGAGGATAGCGACATTGTTATCACCGCGATCATAGGGCGCAGCCAGCAGGATGTGTTGTCGGGAACGTCGGTTCTGACATCTACGGAGTTGGCGCGCGATGTGCGTCCCACAATTGGTGAAACGCTCTCCCGTCAGGCCGGTGTTTCGGCGACATCTTTTGGCCCCAACGCGTCGCGCCCGGTCTTGCGCGGTTTTCAGGGGGAACGTGTCCGCATTCTCGCGGATGGTATTGGCAGCTTTGACGTGTCGAACACCAGTGTGGACCACGCCGTTGTCATCAACCCCCTGACGGCGGATCGCATTGAAGTTCTGCGCGGCCCAGCTTCGTTGATCTTCGGCTCATCTGCCATTGGCGGTGTCGTCAATGTCATCGACAGCCGCATTCCACGCAGCGTGCCGGAAGAAGGCATTCATCTGGACGGCAACCTGACCTACGGGTCAGCCGCCAATGAGCGATCGGCGGGCAGTCGTATCGATGTGGCGCTGTCAGACAGGTTCGTCGTGCATTTTGACGGCACCTATTCCAAAACCGGCGATCAGGACGTTGGCGCATACCTTCTGTCTCCAGCCCTGCGCGGGCAGGCGGCAATCAGTGCTGATCCGGACATTCGGGACCTAGCAACGCTCAAGGGCCGTCTGCCCAACAGCGCATCGCGTATGTGGGAAGTCGCGGGCGGCGCGGCGCTCATCACGGACAATGGCAATCTTGGTTTTTCAGTGAGCCGGATTGGCAATCTCTATGGTGTCCCTGTTCGCTTCTCGCTTGATCCTGCGGTCGCGGCAGAAGAAGTACGGCTCGATATGCACCAGACGCGCGTTGACGTGCGCGCCGAGATCAATCCAGCCTCCGGTGTTCTCGAGTCCATCCGCTTCCGTGGCGGCTATGCTAATTACAAGCACAATGAAATTAGCGACACCGGCGCCATCGGCACCACCTTCCTGCATGATGGCTGGGAAGGGCGCGTTGAACTCGTCCAGCGCGAGCGTGATGGCTGGACGGGCGCGGTTGGCGGCCAGTTTGTCCTTCGCAAGCTCAACATCATCGGGGCAGAGAAGTTTCTGCCTAAAAGCACGGGCAGCCAGTTCGGGCTGTTCACGGTCCAGTCGCTTGACCTTGGGCGCCTGCGGGCAGAAGTCGGCGGACGGGTGGAGCGCACAAATGCAAGCGCCACAGCGGATGCGACGCTCGGCAACCCGGATCTGGACCGCAACTTTACATCCTATTCCGGGTCGCTCGGTGGCGCCTATGAACTGGTGGACGGCTGGCGGCTTGGTCTAAACGCATCCTACACGCAGCGTGCGCCTTCGGCAGAGGAGCTCTTCTCCAACGGGCCGCACGCGGGCACACAGGCGTTTGAAGTCGGCAACCCGGATTTCCGCGAGGAAGTGTCGAAGGGGCTTGAAATGACGCTGCGGGGCAAGGGCGAAGGGTACAGCCTCTCGGCCTCGGTCTATCATAGCTGGTTCAACAACTTCATTTACGAACAACCGGACGGAACGGTGCAGGATGGCCTTCCCGTCTTTAATATCCTGCAAGACAAAGCGCGCTATTTTGGGGCGGAGATTGAAGGGTCCGTGCGGCTTGCCCAATGGGGCGCCTTTGCCCTGAACCTTGACGGCGTTGGCGACTTTACCCGCGCCACGATCGTCACGCCTATTGCCAATCAGGCCGCGCCGCGCATCCCCGCACTGCGATTGCTGGGCGGCATTGAGGCGCAGTCAGACATGCTGGATCTTCGCGCAGAAACGGAATGGGTCGATGGCCAAAACCGGGTCGCCCCGTTTGAGACGACGACCAAGGGCTATACTCTGGTCAATGCCAGCGTGGCCGTCCGGCCTTGGGGCCGCGACCGTGACGTGAGCCTGTTGCTGTCTGCGAACAACATCTTTGATGTCAACGCGCGTCGCCATGCAAGCTTCCTGAAGGATTACGCACCGCTCGCCGGGCGGGATGTCCGGGTGTCGCTCCGCTTCGGCTTCTGATTAAAGAAGCGCGGTTGGCAGCACCCACCAATCGGCATGGTGGCGGGCGATCGCGGCGGCCGCGGCGTCCCGCGCTGCTGCTGTTTCGAACAGGGCAAAGCAAGTGGCGCCTGATCCGGACATGCGGCTCAGGCGCAAGCCGGGATGCTGGTCCAGTTCGTGAAGCACATGGCCGATTTCCGGCACGAGGCTGAGCGCCGGGGCTTGCAGGTCATTGCGGCTGTCCATCCAGTTCTCTGGTTGCAGGTTGCCGCGGTCCACTCCATCCCATGCTTTGAAAACTGGACCGGTCGGGCAGGGGCGCTGTGGGTTGACGAGCAGGAGCGGGAGCCCGGTTAAACCGCTGCCATCCAGCGGCTCCAGCTGTTCCCCCACGCCTGTTCCAAAGCAGCTTTGCGACAGGACGCAGGCAGGCACATCTGCCCCAATGTCGGCTGCGACATCCATCGGACCCACCGTATCGAGCGCCCAGAGCCGCGCTGCCAACCGCAGGGCGGCTGCGGCATCCGCCGAGCCGCCGCCAATCCCCGAAGCAATGGGCAGGCGTTTGTCGAGGGTGAAGGCCGCACCTGTCTTTATGCCGGCGGCGTGCGCCAGTGCCTTTGCCGCCCTCAAAACCAGATTGTCTGGCCCATTGGAGAGGTCTTGCGAAAAGGGGCCGGTGATTGTGAGCGAGAAATCATCTGCCGCTTCCACGCCCAGCACATCACCGGCCTCTGTAAAGGCGAACACCGTTTCCAGCTCATGATAGCCGTCCGCGCGCCGTTTCCGGACATGGAGAGCAAGGTTGAGCTTGGCGTGCGCTGTTTCAGTCAGATGCATGGCGCGTCAGCGCGCTATGTTCTTGTCGGTCAGGCCGGTGTCGATCTTACTTTCAAGACGCGCGACATTGGTGCCTTCCGCAAGCAGCAGGGACGCGCGCCACGTATAGCGGGCATCAACTTTGCGCCCGGCGCGCCAATAGGCATCGCCCAAATGCTCGCCAATCGTCGGGTCGATCGGTTCAAGGTCCACCGCCTTTTCAAGGGTGGAGACGGCCTTTTCATAGTCCCCTGACAGAAAATAGGCCCAGCCCAGCGAGTCCGTGATGGCGACGTTATCCGGGCGCAGCGCGCTGGCCTTGGCGATCAGCCGAAGCGCCTCAGGAATATTCTCGCGCCGCTCCAGCATGGAATAGCCGAGGAAGTTGAGCACGGACGGTTGATCTGGGCCAAGTTCCAGCGCCTTGCGGAGGGCCGCGCGGCCATCCTCCCAATCGCCGTGTTGGGCAAGGGCGCCGCCTTTGAGCATATACAGGCCCCAGAGCGCAGGGGTGCCGGACTGATCCGGCGCGTCGATGGCTTGCTGATAAGCGGCGGCCGCTTCGTTGCGTCGATTAAGCCGCCCGAGCAGATCGCCAAGGCGCACATGATCAACCGCGCGGGTCGATCCGCTGGCGAGCGATGTGGCGAGCGCGACCGCGTCATCACCCCGGCCCAGCCGTTCCAACAAAGCGAGTCGGCTTGCATCGGCCATCGCCGTGAAAGTGGTGCCGGGGCGGATGCTTTCGAGCGTTGCCAAGGCGTCCGTGTCCAGACCGTTCGCGGCGAGAGATTGTGCCGTTGAAAGCGCAACAAACGGGCTTTGCGGATCAAGAAACTGCGCATAGCGGGCGAGCGTTAGGGCAAAGCCCGACGCTTTGTCGCGCACCAGGTCCGCCGCAAGACTTGCGTAGAAAAAGGCGACGCCACGTGTCGGCGTGTCGACAGCCCCGCCAATCGGCTTGCCTGCAGAAAGTTGTTCTCGGGCCAGCGCCAATGTCTGCTCGCTGCCTTCCAGAAGATCGAGCGCGGCTGCCTTTTGGCCTTTGCGCTGCAAGGTCGCAGCGCCGATGATGCGGGCGAGCCCCGGTCGTCCGTTTTCGGCGACGATCGATTTGACCAGCGCGATCCCGGCATCGGGGTTGCTTCCAGATAGTTCTGCGATCGCCCGCTGTTGATTGACAAAGCCGATGCCCAATCCTGATCTCCGCGCGGCATCAAATTCCCGCAGAGCATCCGGCTGGCGGGCGGCAAGGCCAATCCAGCCACGTAAGACGGGGACAAGAAAACCCAGATTACCGTCTGTCTCCAGACGGTCTGCCTGCGCGCGTGCGCCTGCAACATCGCCTGCCTGAAGGCGATCCCCCAGCAACAGTAAGGGAAGATCAGCGGGCAGGGCGCCTGCTGCTTCCAACTTTCGGGCGGCATCTATCGCCAACTTGCGCTCACCGCTTTCGATGGCTTGCCGAAGCGCGCGGTTCGCAATGACGGCGTTGCCGGGTTCTTCGAGCAACGCTGCCGAGTAGGATTGGAGCGCCACATCTCCCGCACCCGACCCGTCGGCCAAGCGCGCCTGCATGTAGAGGTCTAATGCTGACCGCTCTGACTGACGCGCCATGGCAGGCGCGCAGACGAGCAGCGCCAGCGCGACGGCGCTACATGTTCGGGTAATTGGGGCCACCGCCACCCTCCGGTGTGACCCAGTTGATATTCTGGGTCGCGTCCTTGATGTCGCAGGTCTTGCAGTGGACGCAATTTTGCGCGTTGATCTGCAACCGCGGGCTGCCTTCCTCGCGACCGACGATTTCATAGACGCCTGCCGGACAATAACGCTGCGCGGGTTCGTCATAGAGCGGCAAGTTGATCGTGATCGGAACGTCCGGATCCTTCAACTGCAGATGGCAGGGCTGGTCTTCCTCATGATTGGTGTTCGACAGGAACACCGAAGACAGCCGGTCAAAGCTGATGACGCCATCGGGCTTGGGATAATCAATCTTGGGATACAAATCCGCGCGGCCCGTCATTTCATTGTCCGGGTGGTGCTTCATCGTGATCGGCAGGCCGATCTTCAGCGTGCGCATCCACATGTCGATGCCGGCAAGGACGGTACCATAGTCGTTGCCATATTTGGCGACGGCAGGCTGCGCGTTCTTCACCAGCTTCAGCTCAGTTGCGATCCAGCTCTCGTTGAGGTTCGCCTGATAGTCGGCGATCTCATCAAATTCACGGCCCGCAGCGATGGCAGCGACGATGCTTTCAGCAGCCAGCATGCCGGACTTCATCGCAGTATGGCTGCCCTTGATGCGCGGCACGTTCACGAAACCGGCCGAACAGCCGATCAGCGCGCCGCCCGGGAAGGCGAGCTTGGGTACAGACTGCCAGCCGCCTTCGTTGATCGCGCGTGCGCCATAAGAGATGCGCTTGCCGCCTTCAAGGATCTTGCGGATTTCCGGATGCTGCTTCCAGCGCTGGAATTCCTCAAACGGGAAGACGTGGGGGTTCTTGTAATCGAGTGCGACGACAAAGCCCAAGGCGACCTGATTGTTTGCCTGATGGTAGAGGAAGCCACCACCCCAGCTGTCTGTTTCCGTCAGCGGCCAGCCCTGCGTATGGATGACGCGACCGGGCTCATGCTTGTCGGGGTCGATGTCCCACAATTCCTTCATACCGAGGCCATAGACCTGCGGCTGGCAATCCGCTTCCAGATCAAACTTTGCTTTTAGCTGCTTGGTCAGATGGCCGCGGGCGCCTTCAGCAAAGAGGGTGTACTTCGCGTGGAGTTCCATGCCCGGCTGGTAATCGCCTTTGTGGCTGCCATCGCGCGCCACGCCCATGTCGCCGGTGGCAACGCCTTTGACCGAGCCGTCGTCATTGTAGAGGATTTCGGCAGCCGGAAAACCGGGGAAAATCTCAACGCCAAGGTTCTCTGCCTGGCCTGCAAGCCAGCGGCACAGATTGCCAAGCGAGCCTGTGTAGGTGCCCTTATTGTGCATCCAGCCGGGGGTGAAAATGTGCGGGATCGCCATATGGCCGCCAGCTGAAAGAACCCAGTGATGGTTCTCCGTCACGGGCACGTCGGCCATGGTGCAGCCTTGGTCTTTCCAGTCAGGGAGCAACTCATCCATGGCCCGCGGGTCGAACACCGCGCCAGAAAGGATGTGCGCACCGACTTCTGATCCTTTTTCAAGAATACAGACCGAAAGATCCGCGTTCAGCTGTTTCAGTCGGATGGCTGCTGATAGGCCGGCAGGCCCGCCCCCAACAATCACAACATCATACGGCATCGATTCCCGTTCGCTCATGGCGCATTCGTCTCCTGTTCGGCCGGCCTTTCGAGTTGTCGCGGCCCAGTTTCAGTCTGGCAGATAGCGAAGCGATTGCGGTTGACCAACAGGAATTATGCGGGTTGAAGGCCGGTTGTGAATGAAGTGCAAACCGCCGTCGATCCGCGCCTTGTCGCTGCTGCGTTGCAGTGGTGGGAGGATATGGGTGTCGATACGCTGGTGGAAGACGCGCCGCAGCCTTGGTTGGGCCGCGTCGCCGTAGCGTCGGCCGCCACAAATTCGGCACCTGTGGCGGCGCGGGCGAAGCCTGAAGAGGCGCCTGCGCCCGCCACGCTTCCCGCGACACTCGACGCATTTGTTGAGTGGCTGGCAACCGATGCCAGCGTGCCCGAGGCAGGCCCGCCGCATCTCCGCCTGCGGCCCTTTGGCACGCCGGGCGCTGCGATCACCATCATCACCGATATGCCAGAGATAGGCGACGCCGAATCAGGAACGCTCCTTTCCGGCGAGGTTGGGCGGCTGTTTGACCGGATGCTCGCTGCCATCGGGCTGGACCGGGATAAGGTCTATTGCTTCGCGCTGACGCCGGGACGTCCACCTTCGGGGCAGACCGCGAAGGACGCGCTGCCGCGTCTGGGGGACATTGCCAAGCATCATCTGGGACTTGTGAACCCGCAGGCCGTCTGGCTGCTCGGCCAGTCGACCAGCCGTGCCTTGCTTGGGCTGGATGCGACCAACTCTAACAAATTAGGCCAGAAAATTAACCACATCCGGTCTATGGTCCCTGCGATCGCCAGTTCCGCGCCGCGCCTTTTGTTGCAAAATCCGCAACGTAAGGCCGCCGTCTGGCAGGATATGCAGATGCTGATCGGGGGACAGTTGGCGTGAAGTTGGTTTCGGGTATTGCTTTGGTTTTGGCGGGTCTCATTTCAGTACCCGCGTCGGCACAATCTTCGTTTGCGACGTCCGCCTCTGCGCTAACCCCCAACTTCGCCGCACAGCTCGGGCCGAATGCACGGGCACGCTATAAGGACGTCTTCGCCTCGATCCGCAGCGGCCAGTGGGATGTCGCGCAGGCGGGTCTGGACTCAATGCCGGAAGGGCCGCTCCATGCCATTGCATGGGCCGAACTCTATCTCGCTAAGGGATCACCCAAGGCAGAGCCTGAAAAGATCGCAGCCCTACTGGAAAAGGCACCGCAGCTTCCTCAAGCGGCGCAGTTGGCTCGGCTTGCGAAATCGCGGGGGATGGACGTTGGGTTTAATCTGCCCGCAACGCAGGAATTGGTCTGGCTGGGCAGCGCCCCGCGCCGTGCGCGGATGGCGGCGTCTCCTGATGGTGTCGCAAACGGGCTGAACGCGCGCATCCAGCCGCTCATCAAAGACAATATGCCGTTTGAGGCCGAAGCCATCGTGATGGAGAGCGAAGCCTCTCTGTCACCTGAGGGTCGCGCTGAACTGATGCAGAAGGTCGCTTGGTCTTACTACATCACCGGAGACGACATCTCCGCCCGCCGCGTGGCTGCGCTGGGGCAGGAAGGTTTCGGCAATTGGGCCGCCATGTCCGATTGGACGATGGGCCTCGCGGCCTGGCGCAGCCGGGATTATGCCGCTGCGACCGATGCCTTTGAAGCCGCTGCATCGCGTTTCCAGAATGATGACATGGACGCTGCTGCCCATTTCTGGGCCGCGCGCGCCGCCACGGCATCAGGCCAGCCGCAAAAGGTCGACGCGCATCTGAAGGCCGCCGCGCGCAACAGCGAAACATTTTACGGCCTGCTTTCGGCCGAACGGCTGGGCATTGCCAAGACCGTGCAAAAAGTGCCCGACGACATTGCCGATGTTGAAAAGCTGCCCAATGTCCGCGCCGCCCTTGCGCTGGCGGAAATTGGGGAGATGGACCTCGCCGATGAGATGATCCGCCATCAGGCCCGCATTGGTGATCCGCGTCGCCACGCCGCCTTGGCCGCCCTTGCCGGACGGATGGACCTGCCCGGAACGCAGCTTTGGCTCGCGCATAATGGCCCCGCAGGTGCCCGCGCGCCGGCCTCTGCCCGTTATCCCATGCCCCGCACGTGGCAGCCCGAGGGCGGCTGGCGAGTGGATAAAGCGCTGGTCTATGCCCATGCGCTGCAGGAATCGAACTTCCGCACCTCGGTCGTCAGCCCGGCGGGTGCGCGCGGCCTGATGCAGGTCATGCCCGGCACCGCCGCCATGATGGCCCGCGCCAAGGGCAAGGACAGCGTCGGCTCCCTCAATGATCCTGCCACCAACATGGAATATGGGCAGAGCTTTATTGAACGGCTGCGCGATATGCAGGTGACAGGCGGCATGCTCCCCAAGGTGATCGCAGCGTACAATGCCGGCCCGCTGCCCATCGGCACTTGGAATGAGCGGAGCCGCGATAATATGGACCCGCTGCTCTACATTGAGTCCATTCCCTATTGGGAAACGCGGGCTTATGTGACGATCATCATGCGGAACTACTGGATGTATCAGATGCAGGCGGCCGAACCGACGACGAGCCTGACGGCGCTGTCGCAGGGCATGTGGCCCCGCTTCCCGGGGCTTCCCGGCCCCACCGCCGTCCGCATGGACCGGGTGAGCGGAGTGGCCAGTGCCGATTGACGAGACCGCGGAATTCAAGCCGATCCGCATTGCCGTCCTCACCGTATCAGACAGCCGGACGCGCGAGACCGACAAATCCGGCGGCTATCTGTGTGGCGCCCTGCAAGAGCTTGGCCACACACTCGCCGATTATGCCATCGTCCCTGATGATCAGGGCGCCATCCTTGGCCGCCTCCACCAATGGGTGGATGATCAGTCAATCAACTGCATCCTCATCACCGGCGGCACCGGCGTGACCGGCCGGGATGTGACGCCAGAGGCGCTCGCCGTGCTCGGCGGCAAGGAAATCCCGGGCTTTGGGGAGTTGTTCCGCTGGATCAGCTACCGCACCATCGGCACCTCCACCATCCAGTCCCGCGCCATCGCGTACATCGTGCGCTCGACCTATATCTTCGCCATGCCCGGCTCCACCGGCGCCTGCGCCGACGCGTGGGAACACATCCTCGTCCACCAGCTCGACAGCCGGTTTAAACCCTGCAACTTCGTGGAC
>JBBATT010000015.1:0-16193 GCA_040398605.1 Chakrabartia sp. | reverse complement strand
CGTCTTGCGAAAGCTCAGCCATTTGGAGACAAGTTGCGGTTAGACTGACAGCACCGCCAAAAACTCTATGTAAATCAGTGAGATGCCTCTTGTGGGGTCAGAAAGCCGCCGTGCGGTTGTGCTTGCGGACCGGACCATTTCCGTCCTGTTCCGCTTCCTGATCGGCCTCAGAACCAGTGGTTCGGGTCATTGAATTGCGGCTGTGCAGGGCAGGCCGCCAAGAGCAGCGTTGGTTGGCCTCTTGCAGGGCCTCTGAAACATGGGCGCGCGAGCTTAAGTAAGAAATTGTTATATTGACATAAGTTCAAACGTTTGATCTAACTGACGTCCAGGTCGAACGGCTCGGCAGGCCTCTGCGAATTTTCGCATTGGAGGGTGTTGGTCGGTGACATCTTGCTTGTTGACGTAAACTGAAGGAAATCTTGAAATGAAGAAATTGGTTCTTGCCTCGGTGCTTGCTGCGTCGTTTTCGGCTCCTGCGATGGCTAGCGATGTCGTGCCGTTACCATGGGCATTTCGTATTAACGGCGCAAAAGTGACTTCTGTAACGCCTGGTCCTATTCAAATGAAACTAACCATTGCGGGTCCATTGAATTACGATCAACCTTTGTACTCGGTCCCAGACGGAGTTGTTGTTAATCCCGCAATTACAGTAAAATGGGATACTCCGACCCTGAATGGCGCGAAAGTTCCAAAGACAAGTCTTCAAAATTTTGTTGGAGCAACTTGTAGCATTGTCGGCAGTTCGACTAATCTTTTCGGAGCTCAGAATCCAACCGCCCAGACGTTTATTAATAACCTTCATACTGCCACGACAGTTACTTGCACCAAATAGTCGATTTTTTCTAAATATCTAGATTTTTGGTCGAGGCATCGCGGGGTCAGCGGCTCCGCGATGCTTCTCGTGGTTTGACAGAGCTGTGTGGGCTTTGAGCCTTTCGCCTGCCGTTTCTTCCGTCGTGAGCCCTCAAAGGAGTGTCGAGGGGCCATTTAGGCCCCAGTTTGCTGGCGGCCGGCCTCCCGCTGCGCATGTCCAAATATGCCGATGGCCAAAACGGTTTGCCCGGTCGTGATTTGGGGAGGCAAATCATACGTCTTGAAAATGGAGGGACAGGCGCAGATTGCTAGTGTTCTGCATCATTCGACTGTGCAGAGCAGGTCGACCAAATCGGGGTTTCAGGGGCTCACCGCATGCACAAAAAAATGGTTACTCGTCTTCTTCTTGCTTGTCTTTATTTGGCTGCAGGGATCCTTCACCTGCTTGATCCAGGCCCGTTCCTCAAAATTACGCCGGGTTGGGTGTTGGCAGCCCCTCTCGTGATCACATTGACGGGGATTGCCGAGATGGCCGGCGCGCTGAGCTTGGTGCAGCCATGGTGGCCCCGATTGCGCTTGGCGGCAGGCTGGGGGCTCGCCGCTTACGCGCTGTGCGTGTGGCCCGCGAACATCAACCACCTGCTCATGGATATGGCGCGGCCGGATCACGGTCTTGGCTGGGCCTATCACGGCCCACGGATGCTTGCGCAGCCGCTGCTGATCTGGGCCGCGCTGTGGTCGAGTGGGGCGCTTGGCCGATTTACCGCTTCATGACCCATTGGCCTTTGTGCGGATGTTGAGCTGACCGGCAAGGCCTGCGTCGCGGTGCTTGGTGATGGCCTGATATTCCGGCGATTGGACCATCTGGAGCATCGCTGCGCGGGAGGGATATTCGACGATGGCGACCATATCCCAAAGCTCGTCCACCTCACCCAGCATCAGGTCTGTGACCATGCCTGAAAACCGCGCCTTGCCGCCAACGGCTGCGACACATGCCTGGACCCCTGCGCCATAACGTAGATAGGCGTCACGGCCGGAAAGTTCGGGCTCGGAGCCGTCGGCATAGCTGGCCTTGTCCCTGAACTTGAGCAGGTTGACCATGCACATCGGTCCGTCTTCTTCCCCCCTGAAAAAAGCCTTTGCCTGGTCTGCGCTGGGGTGGAGCTGATTGGTGACGTTCATTTTATTGCTACCTCCAAATTCGTCTGCACAAATCCGTGCAGGTCATGTTTCTAAAAGAAAGCTCTATAACGCGCGACGGTTGGTCTCCAGAAGCTTGAAGAGCGCGGCAATGGATAACATCTCGTGCCCCTTCATCTAGCGCTCTAGGCCGCCCAACTCACAGCCACGCGCTTCCAATATCGGGCGAAGCGCACGATAGGCGGCGGGCGTTTTGGTGAGTGGGATTGTCGGGTAAAGGTGGTGGACGATGTGATATTGCATCCCCATCGATCCGAGATTGCCCAGTCTGCTTTTGAACGCACGGGTTTCGCGGTACCGGCCTTGTTCTTGTCCCGGATGATGCGGCGCCCAGCTGAGGAAGAAGCTGATATAGGTCTGTGCAATGTGGCGGGGTAGCCACCAGAGCACAGCCACTTCAATGGCATAACCAGCCCAGGCCATCGCTGCGAGGACGGCGTAGAAGAACGTCTGCATTAAAAGTCCATCGCGCAGCGCGATTTTGGCGGCAGGTGTTCCTTTGGCGGTTAGATACGCGCCATAGCGCGCCTTTCCTGCGCTGCCGGGCTGGCGGTTCTCGATCGTCTTCCACAGCGCCGCCCAAGCATTTGGGGCGTGGCTGGGATAGTCTGGGTCCCATGCCGGATCATTGGTGTGGCGGTGATGGCCAAGATGGGTTTCGCGGGCAGTGCGGAAGGCGAGCACGAGCGGAAAAATCGACAGGTGGCCGATCAGTTCGTTGATCCAATGGAGCTTTGATCCGCGGGCGACAAAAATATCGTGTTGGGCGTCGTGCGACGGCAGATAGCTCAGCATGACATTGGCTGTCGCGACGATGAATGTCAGCCAAAGCGGTATGAGGCCCAGAAGGGTTAGCGGCCAAAGCGCGAACCAGATGCAGCTATTGCCCACCCCCCAAATTGCCATCAGCCAAGGGAAGCCGCCCTGATATTTGGCGGCAATTGCGCGCTCCAGCCGTGTGAGTTCAGCAACGTCTGCCCGGCTGTTCATATCCAGCGCCCGCGCCATGTCGCAAGCGCGCCCAAAGTGCCGCCCGTGATGAGCGAGAACGTCAGCAAGGAAAGGCTGAATGGCACGGGCCATCCCGCGCGCTGCCAGACGGCCATGATCAAGGGTGCCAGAAAGGCGAGGCCAAACCAGAAGGGCCCAAGCTTAAAGGCAGCCGCGACGATCTTCATCCGGCCACTTCTAAAATGGCCTGCACAAAGCCTTGCGGGTCATCTTCCTGAACAAAGTGCCCACCCTTTAATGTGCGGTGGGGCTGGCCCGCTGTGCCGGGAACGCGGCCGATGAACCGGCTTTCGCCGCCGCGTGTCACCGGATCGCCGTCGCTGAAGCAGCACAGGAACGGCTTGTCCCATTGGTCAAACACCTTCCAAGCGCGCTTCTGGTCAGGGACGGCAACGTTGTTCTCAAAGGGAACGAAGCTGGGGAAGATGCGCGCGCCGGCCTTGTAGCTGCTGTCCGGGAAGGGCGCGTTATAGGCCGCGATCTCTGTTGCGCTCAGGGCGCGTTTGACCCCCATGTTGACGATATTGCCAATCCGGAAGATCGGGCTCCAAGTCGCAAAGGCGCGCCAGATGGCAAAGGCCCGCGGGGCAGGGCCGCCTTCGGGCAGGCCGCCATTGGACAGCACGACGGCTGAAAAGCGATCCGGCATGTCTGCAACAAGGCGCAGGCCGATCAGCGATCCCCAATCCTGACAGACGAGCGTCATTCTGTTGAGGTCAAGCGCCTCGACCCATTGGCGCATCCAGCCGACGTGGCGGGCATAGCTATAGTCGGTTTTCTTGGTCGGCTTGTCCGATCTGCCAAAGCCGATCAGATCAGGCGCGATGACGCGATAGCCCGCCGCGACGACGGGGCCGATCATGTGGCGGTAGAGGTAGCACCAGCTGGGTTCGCCGTGCATCATCAGCACAATCGGGGCGTCACGCGGCCCTTCATCGACATAGTGGATGCGCATCGGCGTGCCGTCATCGGGATCAGTGATTTCCAAATAGTGCGGCGCGAAGGGAAAATCGCGGATGGCTGTGAAGGCGGCATCGGGTGTGCGCAGGATTTTCACTCGGTCTCTCCAAGGTTTAACAATATTGACACTGTGCGTGTCATATTATCAAAAGCGGGTCAAGAAGCAGGCCCTGCCTTCGTCCCGTCCACCAGCCGAAACCCGATATGGTCGGTGCCTAATCCGCGTTCCTGAAACTGGCGGGCGGCGGGGCGATACCGCGCACAATAGTTGGCGGCGCAGAGGTAAGAGCCGCCTTTGATGACGTTGACGGGTTCGCTCGCGTCGGCGCGCGATCCGCGGGCGCTGGTCCATTCCCAGACGTTGCCTATCATATCGTAAAGGCCAAAAGCGTTGGGCTTGAAACAGCCCACCGGTGCGCGGCCGATATAGCCGTCCGTATTCAGGTTTTTGACCGGAAAGACGCCCTGATAATAGTTCGCCTGAGGCTGACCCTTCGCGTCAAGCGGCTCCGGCAAGGCTGCTGCTCCGGCGCGTGCCGCATATTCCCACTGCTCTTCGCTGGGCAATTGCTTGCCCGCCCACCGCGCATAGGCCTCTGCATCCTGCCAGGCGATCTGCACAACGGGTTCGCGGTCCCGTCCGACGATGCTCTCCGGCGCGCCTGAAGGATGCCGCCACTGCGCGCCTGGCACCCAGAGCCACCAGCTTGGATCCTCTTGCGAGGGGGTATTGAAGACAGCCGATCCCGGCTTCAGCATGTCGGGCTGCGCGCCTGCCAACTTTGGCGGATCGCGTTCGGCCATGGTCTTGTACCCGGTCGCCTTCACAAAGGCGGCAAACTGGGCGTTAGTGACCTCATGCGCGTCGATCCAAAATCCTTTGACCGATACGGTGCGCGGAGGTCCTTCTTCCGGGTAATGGGGATCGTCACCCATCACGAAGCTACCGCCGGGAACCCAAATCATTTTGTCGTCTGATAGCCCCGTGCAGGCTTTCCCAACGGGCGCGACGAAGGCGTCTCCGCAGGCAGTAAGCAGCAGCGTTAGACCGAAAATGAAGGCGATCCGTTGCATCAACTGTCCGGCATTCCAGCCATAGCATCGGTCAACAAACGCCGCACGACGGCCTTGGCGTCATCAACGGGCAGTTCCTGATCATGGCACAAGAGACGCCAAGTCTGGAAACTCAGGATGACATTAAGTCCGCGGGCAGCGGCCACATCGCCCTTTACGGCCGGGGGCAAATGCGCCTCTACCGTTTCGCTCTCGAGCCGCAGCATTCGGCGATAATCCTGCATCAGATACGGCGATTGAAAGCGTTTGAGGTTGGCTGAAATTCGGTAAGGCAGGATCGTTTCAAACACCTGCGCGCGCCTGTTCGCAATATCGAACAGCTTTTCTTTCCAGGTCGCGCCAGAGGGGGCTTGGAGGATGATGGGCATCACCCGTGCCTCGATCACGTCGCCCATTTCCCGGTAGAGTTCATCCATATCGTCGAAATGGCGAAACACGGAGCGAAGACCAACGCCTGCGACTTCCGCAACCCGCGCAGCGCTGGGCGCGACATCGCCATTGCCAACCAAATCCAGCATCGCGGAAATAATCTTGCTCCGGCTGGACCGGCTCCGCTCGCGCCGGCCATCGGCCAGTGGCGCGTTTGATGGGGATGCCAATTTGCTGGTTACGTCGGTCATAGGACTGTGTTTTGCGGCAAACAGCCATTGGCGCAAGCGACAATGGCAATTGCAAATATATTTTGGCATACTAAATGCCAATAATATTACGTGTTCCTGTGGGGAGAGAATATCATGTCGAAGGCAATGAACATTTGGGCGGCAGCAGCCATGGTGCTCACGGCGGCACCGTTGGCCGCGCAGGACAATGTCCGCGAAGCCTGCATGCCGGACATCCTCAACTTGTGCGCCGCGGAAATGGCAACCTTTGATCGCGACAAGGTTCGCGCCTGCCTCATCGAGAATATCCAGAAAACCTCCCCCGCCTGTCAGGCCGCGGCAAAGGCACGTCGTGATGCCGAGGCCGCCAAGCAAGAAAGCAACTGACGGCATGTCGGTCTGGACCATCTGGGGTGCGGCCCTGCTGGCTTATGCGGTCTTCCGGCTCTGGTATGACAGTTGGTCTGGCCCGCTGAAGCCTGCCGAGATTGAGGCGTTCCTCTCGCAAATGGCGGGCCGTTTTGAAGGCACCGGCAACAGCTCAGATGTCCTGCGGACGTTCTTGGAAGCCGATGACGGTCGTGAGTTCGTCATGCTCAATCTGGTCAAAGCGCAAATGGAGCAGGTTGAGGACCCGAAGACCGGGCAGAGGGTCCAAGGCTTTGAGTTGCTCAAACGCTATTCGAAGCGATTCATGCCCGTGCTCTTCCGCAATGGGGGCCATCCGGGCATGGTCGGCCGCAAGGTGGGCGGCTATGTTGATGCCTGGAATACTGAGGCTGATCCCGGCTGGACGATCTTTGGCCTGATGCGGTACCGCAGCCGCCGTGACATGATGAAGCTTGTGATGGACCCAGCCTTTATGGAGGGTCATCCGGACAAGCTGCTCGGCACGCTGGCGACCTTTTCTTTCCCAACCCAGCGGGTTGTGTCTTTCTATGTCAGTCCCCGGGTGACGGTGGCGCTGGTGCTGGCGCTACTGGCCGCATTGGCACATATTGTCCTGCTGACGTGTGGGGCATGACGGCGGCACCAAAAGCACGAAAAGAAACGCGCTGGAACCGGCGTCTATGGATGCGGCTTGCCACGATCAACGCGCTCGCCTCCGCCGTCGCGCTGATGCTCTCGGCGCATCTGCCTGAGGATGTTTCTGCGGTCGTGCGCTTTGGTGCTCAAGTCCAGTTCATGCACAGCATGGCCAGCATCGCTTGCGCCACGTTCATGAATGTCGGTGCCGAAGCCGCGCGCCACGCCCCGGTCTTCTTCCTCGGCGGATCGCTTCTGTTTGCGGTGCATCATTATGGCGCCGCCGCAGGGCTTTGGGGATTGGCCAATGGGTGGATCGGTTTTGCGGCGGTTGTAATGGCGAGTGGCTGGATGATTATGTTCGCGGCCGGGCGGAATATCGATACTTAAAGGTAGAGATTGGGGAGACTTTGGAGATGCGCGCCTTCCTGCCACCAAGCACAAATGAGCAGTATCGGGGCTCGCGCTATGCAGCCTGGTTTCTGGCCCTTTACGGTATCCTCTGGATTGTGCCGGGGATGATCCATAGCTTCCTGCCCGATGGTGGCGCTGGCACCATCGCGGGGCTCGACCTCAGCCATAATCCAACGATGATTTTCGGCATGTTTGCCTGGGCGGGTGCCACACAGATTGCGCATGGCATCGTCACGCTGGTGGTCGCGCTGCGGTACCGCACGCTGGTTCCGTTGTTTCTGCTTGTCAGCCTGGTTGAACGGATATTGCTCAGCGTGTCCGGCTGGGTACGGCATGTTCCCGTCAGCGGCCATCACCCGCCGGAACATTATGGAAGCCTTGTGTCGCTTCCCGTGATTTTGCTGTTTCTTTGGCTCGCCCTGCGGCGATCCGATCCGAACCCGTCGGAGACTGTTGCATGAAAAAGCTGAAATGGATCGCGGCCTTGGCCTTGCTCCTTGGCGCAGGCTATCTCGCCCTTCAGAAATACTGGATCTATATTCCAGGCAACATCGCCCAGTTGCGTGAACCCATTGCCGACAACCATCCGGTCACTTGGGCGCAGGGTCCAGCATCACCACCCACAGGCAAGCGTCCGCCCAATGTCATCCTGATCGTGGCCGACGATTTGGGGATGAACGACATTTCGCTTTACGGCGGTGGTGTGGCGGGTGGCGCGGTGCCGACGCCCAATATCGATTCCATTGCCAAGCAGGGCGTCAGCTTTGCCAACGGCTATGCCGCCAATGCGACCTGTTCGCCCTCACGCGCCGCTTTGATGACCGGACGTTATCCGACGCGGTTCGGCTTTGAATTTACCGCTGTTCCCGCAGCCTTTGTCTCAAACCTTGCCCATAGCGACAGCACGTCGCCCTATCCGCCAATCTATCACAAAGAGCTGAACCACGATCTGCCGGCCTATGCCGATATGGGCGTGCCGCATGATCAGATCATGCTGCCGGAAGTGCTGAAGCCCCAAGGCTATCACACGATCCACATCGGCAAATGGCATCTGGGCGAAGCCGAACCCTTGCGGCCGACGTCGCAGGGCTTTGATGAAAGCCTTGGGATGCGTTCGGGCGGGGATTTGTTCATGGCAGAGGACGACCCTCAGGTCGTGAACGCGAAGCTGCCTTGGGACCCGATTGACCGCTTTCTATGGGCGAACCTGCCCCACGCCGTCTATTGGGGGAATGGGCAGCGTTTTCGTCCCAAGGGGCATCTGACGGACTATTTCACCGACAATGCGCTGGTGGCGATTGAGGCCAATAAGAACCGGCCCTTCTTCATGTATCTGGCCTATAACGCGCCGCACACCCCGCTGCAGGCGCTCAAATCGGATTACGATGCCTTGCCGCAGATCAAGGATCACACCCAGCGCGTCTATGGCGCGATGATCCGCCAGCTTGACCGTCGGATTGGTGATGTCCTGCAAAAGCTGAAGAGCAGCGGGCTTGATGAAAACACGCTTGTCATTTTCACCAGCGACAATGGCGGGGCTTGGTATACCGGCATTCCCGACCTCAATAAGCCCTATCGCGGCTGGAAGGGCACGTTCTTTGAAGGTGGCATCCATGTGCCGATGATGATGCGCTGGCCGGGCCAGATCGCACCGGGCACGGTGCGCAGCGATGTTGCCCAGCACCTCGATATGTTTGCGACGATTGCGGCGGCAACCGGCGCCAAGGTCCCGACGGATCGCAAGATGGACAGTTTCAACCTGCTCGCGGTTGGGCCAAAGCGTGATGTCACCTTCTGGCGCTCCGGCGATTACCGCGTCGTGCGTGCAGGCGACTGGAAATTGCAGATCTCAGCACAGCCGGACAAGGCGTGGCTTTTTAACCTTGCCACTGATCCGACCGAGCAAGTCAATCTGGCGGCTAAGGACCCGGCCCGCGTGGTCGCCCTGCGCAAGCTGATCGAGACGCAAAATACCGGATTGCCCAAGCCGCTCTGGCCCGGCTTGCTCGAAGGCGCGATCCGGATCGACGTGCCGCTCAACGCGCCTTGGAAGAAGGATCAGGAATATGTCTATTGGGCAAACTGATCGAACAGCGCAGCGCTGATAGCGCTACCACTCCTATATCCGCAGTCGGGCTTGGTCTTAGTGCCGCAATTCCCGCTTCAATGGATAGCGCCCGTCCTTGAACTCACCGAAGAGCTGCCGCAACTCCGGGTGGTCTACAGGGCCTTCGTCTTCATCGGGCAAAAGGTTCTGTTGGCTGACATAGGCGACGTAACTGGATTCACCATTCTCAGCGAGCAAGTGGTAGAAGGGCTGGTTCTTTGCCGGACGGATGTCTTCCGGAATGGAATCATACCATTCGTCGCTATTCGCAAAGACAGGGTCGACATCGAACACGACGCCCCGGAACGGGAAGACCCGGTGGCGAACAATATCGCCAATACCAAAGCGCGCGTGGGAGATCGCTGGGACGTCTATGCCGGGGAACGGAGGGTGTGAGGTGATCATGACGTGAATCTAGTGCTTCACAGAAGAATCGCAAGCGCTGGGTTGCATGAGGTTTGCCAAATCGTATCCTCACAATCTGCTATTGCGAATAGTTTGCAATATCGATATCGACCTGTGCGACGTCAAGGAATCGCTCAGGGACAATCATGAAATACCTTCTGCTCCTCACCACTGCATTGGCCGCTGCGCCTCTGCCCGTTCTTGCAGCGGAAGCCGAAGAGATTGACGCCCCTACGATCATCGTGACGGGGTATTCCGAAGGTTATGTCGCCACCAATTCTGTGACGGCAACCAAGACGGATACGCCGCTCATCGATGTGCCGCAGACGATTTCGGTGGTCACGCGCCAACAGCTCGATGATCAGGCCCAGCACAGCATGGCGGATGTCCTGCGCTATGTACCGGGTACGACCGTCGGGCAGGGCGAAGGCAATCGGGACCAGATCACCATTCGCGGCCAGAATTCCACGGCAGACTTCTTCGTCGATGGCGTGCGCGATGACGTTCAGTATTTCCGCAATCTCTACAACATTGAACGGGTTGAGGTGCTGAAAGGCCCTTACGCGCTGATCTTCGGACGTGGGGGTGGCGGCGGCATCATCAACCGCGTGCAAAAGGCACCCAGCGCTGAACGGCAGTATGTGGGCGTCACGAGCAGCGTCAACAGCTTTGGCAATTGGGATGTGGCAGCAGATGTTAACACCCCATTGTCCGGCACTGCCGCGCTGCGTGTGAACGCCTTTTACGAAAATTTGGACAATCACCGCGATGCTTTTGGCGGGGAACGCTATGCCTTTAATCCCTATCTCGCAGCGGAACTTGGCGGCGGATGGCGGGCGGGCCTGTCCTATGAATATGTGAAAGATAATCGTGTCACGGATCGCGGCATCCCGTCGCTGGCCTGTGCCCAACCCTGCACGCCCGGACCTTTGCCCGGTAACCGTGATACCTTCTTCGGTGCCCCCGGCCTCAACCGTACCGGACTGGAGGCACACCTCGTTAAAGCGCGGCTGGACGGAGACCTGACGGACAAGCTGAAATGGTCAACGACGCTGCTCTATGGTCATTACGACAAATTCTACTCCAACGTCTTTGCCAATGGCCCGGCAACGGCGCTTGCGGGGTCAGTCGCGCTGTCCGGATATACGGACCCCACCAAACGCGAAAACCTGATCGCGCAGAGCAACTTGGTTTGGGACCTGGCGGTGGGCGGCGTTGAGAATAAGGTGCTGCTCGGACTGGAATATGGCGCGCAACATTCCGCCAACCAGCGCCGAAATGCTGTGCTGTCTTTCTCCGCGCTCAACCTGAGTGCGATCGCCTATCCGACAGCGACCTTCCCGGCCGTGAACCGCGACAGCAACTCGGACGTTACGTTCTTTTCCGCCTATGCGCAGAACCAGATTAGCATCGGCCAACATGTCGACATCGTCGTCGGCCTGCGCTTTGACCGGTTTGATATTGAGGGCACAGACTTTGCCCCCAACCCCGACCGGCCTTTCGCCCGCGTGGATGAGAAGGTCAGCCCGCGCCTCGGCCTTATCTTGAAGCCCCAGGAAAATGTCTCGATCTACGGTAGCTACAGCCAGTCTTTCCTGCCACGGTCGGGGGATCAGTTTCTGGCCCTGTCAGCAGTTCAGGAAAATCTCGCGCCGGAAAAGTTCACCAATGTCGAACTGGGCGCAAAATGGGATGTCCGCCCCGGACTGTCGACAACGCTGGCACTTTTCCAGCTTGATCGCACCAACGCGACAACACCCAATCCGGCCGACCCGACGACGACCATCAACGTTGGCGAAACACGCACCAAAGGCGTTGAGTTCGGCGTGACCGGCAGGATCGCTCGTCATTGGCAGATCAGCGGGGGCTACACGTTCCAAGACGCGACGCTGCGGGGCAATGAATTTGTCCGCCTGTCGCAAGTGCCCAAACACCAGTTTGCTGTTTGGAACCGTGTTGATGTCACCTCCCAAATTGGGGTTGGCATGGGCGTCATCCGGCAGTCGGCCCAGTTTGCCGCCATCCGGACGACGGCGGCCACGACACGACTTCCCGGCTATACCCGTGTCGATGCGGCCTTGTTCTTCAATGTAACGGAGAGTTTTCAGGTCCAGTTCAATGTGGAAAACCTGTTCAACACCACCTACTTTGCAGACGCCCATAACAACAACAACATCAGCCCCGGCGCTCCCCGCAATGCGCGCCTTTCTGCGCGGTTGAAGTTCTAAGGGCGCATGGGGCGCGGACCCTTGCGGCACTGGGCGCACGACAAGACGGGACCCATTCCTAATCTACGTTAGAGTTGAGGTGTCGCAGGGAACGAACCGCGGCACGTGGCGTTGAATAACTGATCGGACCGCGGTGGCGCGAATGCGCCGGACCACCGCATTTCCAGCCGCAATCTCTGGTTTCCTCGATTTCGGGGCCGACCTCGTACGGGAGAAAACAATCAGTGCTTCGTCACGCCAACTTCAACACCACGTCCATGCCATCCGATGCGCCGGAAACTGACGGCAAAGGCGGCGCTCCGTCCGCTGTTAGGACGAAGCTCATCTGTTTTTCGCATCTGCGCTGGAACTTTGTTTTTCAGCGACCCCAGCATCTCATGTCGCGCTTCGCGCGCGATTATGACGTTCTCTTTTGGGAAGAGCCGCTGGAGTGCGATGGCGCGCCGGGCTTAGATGTCACACATGACGAAAGCGGCGTGACGATTGCCACGCCGCGCCTGCCAGTGGGATTGTCAGAGGAAGAACGCACCCGCATTCTCCGCTCGCTGCTCAACGAAGTGCTGGTGGGCGAACCGGGTCGGCTTGTCCGCTGGTTCTATACGCCGATGATGCTTCCGATCGCTCAGCATCTCAATGCGGCGTTCACTGTCTATGACTGTATGGATGAACTTTCGGCCTTTAAATTTGCGCCGCCTGAACTCGCGGGGCTGGAACGGGAGTTGTTCGACGTCGCCAATGTCGTGTTCACAGGCGGGCACAGCCTTTACGAGGCAAAGCAGGCGCAGCACGCCGACGTCCATCCGTTCCCGTCTGCGGTCGACATCGCCCATTTTGCCCAGGCGCGCGATGTGCATCCGGCACAAGACGCCCCGCCGACGATAGGCTTTTATGGTGTAATCGATGAGCGTCTGGATATCGACCTTATCGAGCGCGTGGCGGCGTTGCGTCCAAATATCCGGTTTGAAATCGTCGGGCCTGTGGTCAAGATCGATCCGGCGGCGCTGCCCCAACGGGATAACATCAACTATACGCCGTCCCAGCCTTATGCAGCACTGCCCGAATGTCTTGGTCGTTGGCATGCGGCCATGATGCCTTTTGCGCGCAATGACTCCACCCGCTTCATAAGCCCCACGAAAACGCCGGAATATCTCGCCGCCGCTCGTCCGGTGATTTCCACGGCCATTCGCGATGTCGAACGGCATTTTGGCGACTTGACGGGTGTTTTGATTGCCGACGCGGCAGAGGATTTTGCCGCCGCCTGTGATGCCGCCATTCTTCTATCTCAGGACAAAGCGACATGGCTGCCGCAGGTTGATGAGGTCCTTTCCCAGATTTCTTGGGAGAAGGTACATTGGGACATGCGCCGTCATATCGAGGCCGGACTTGCGCGGACGGAGTCGCTGGCCAAGCTCCGCTCGCTGTCGCGGAAACGGTATGATTTTCTGATTGTCGGCGCCGGATTTGCAGGCGCGGTCATGGCGGAACGGCTGGCGAACGATGGCGAGCAGCGCGTGCTTCTCATCGATAAGAGGTCTCACATCGGGGGCAACGCCTTTGATGAGCGCAATGCGGCCGGGCATCTCGTGCACCGTTATGGCCCGCACATCTTCCACACCAATTCGGCGGACATCTTCAGCTATCTGTCACGGTTTACCCAGTGGCGTGCCTATGAGCACCGGGTCTTGGCGGAGGTGTCCGGCAAGCTGGTGCCTATTCCCATTAACCGGACGACGATCAACACGCTGTACGGGCTGGACCTTCAGTCTGAAGCGGAGGTCGCGTCGTTCCTTGAAAGCCGTCGGGAGCCGGTGGGCGAGATCCGGACATCAGAGGACGTGGTGGTTTCCACCGTTGGCCGGGAGCTTTTTGAACTGTTCTTCCGAGGATATACGCGAAAGCAGTGGGGCCTTGATCCCTCCGAGCTCGACAAGTCGGTCACAGCGCGCATCCCGACCCGGACCAATGCCGATGACCGCTACTTCACCGATACGTTTCAGGGCATGCCGCTAAACGGATATACGGCGATGTTTGAAAAGCTGTTGAATCATCCCAACATCGATGTGCGCACCGGTGTGTCCCATCAGGAGATCGCTGATCAAATCCAATATGACCGCCTGATCTGGAGCGGTCCTGTCGACGAATATTTCGGCTGCTGCTTTGGTAAGTTGCCCTATCGTTCCTTGATATTCGACCATCAGACGCTGCCTGTCTCACGTTTCCAGCCAACCGGAACGGTGAACTACCCATCTGAAGACGTGGCCCATACCCGGATCACCGAATTCAGCCATTTGACCGGAGATGTCAGCGATACGACCAGTATCGTCTATGAGTATCCAGCGGCTGAGGGCGACCCATATTATCCCGTTCCGCGGCCCGAAAATCAGGCGCTTTATGCGCGCTATGCCAAGCTGGCGGACGCCAGTGATACGATCTTTGTCGGTCGCCTCGCAACCTATCGCTACTATAATATGGACCAGATTGTGGGGCAGGCGCTTGCGGCCTATCGTCGGCTCGTGCCGTCGCTCAACCGCAAAGCTAACCCGATCGCCGCCGCGCAGGCAAAGGTTGCGAGCTAGCTGATGAAGACGCCCGGGGAGCATGACGGCACTGGCCGCATGTTCCCTTATAGTGGCGCCGCAGTCGACCGGTTTTGGTCAGGCCGCTGCCCGGCCGCCCGCCATCGCCTTAGACTCCCTGTGGAAGAGAAGGGCTTGCGCGATGGTGGCTGTCAGTATCGCTGCGTCGAAGGGCTTGGTGATGAGATAGGTCGGCTCCGGACGCTCCCCGGTCAGCAGGCGTTCGGGAAAGGCCGTCACGAAAATGACCGGTACGTCGATGCTTGCCAGAATATCCTTTACAGCATCAATCCCGCTCGATCCGTCAGCCAAACAGATGTCGGCCAAGACAAGCTCCGGCTCGGTCTCCCGCGCCATCTCCACGGCTTCCGTGCGGGTGCGCGACACGCCGATGACCTTATGGCCTATTTCACGCACAATCGATTTGACATGGAGCGCGATGATCGCCTCATCCTCAATGATCATCACATCGGAGCAAAGCTCATCGGCAAGATGTGTCCGCGCCTCTTCTATGTCGTCACGGACCTCGTCGGGCGAGATTGCGAGAATGCCTGCCGCTTCATCGACCGAAAATCCCTCGACCGCGGTCAACAACAGCGCCTGACGCGACCGCGGCGTGAGATGGGCAATAGGCCCGGACGATCTGAGGGCGGAAATTGTTTCCGACCGCCACAGATGGTGGAAAACACGATAGAGTTCGGGCCGTGCTGGCCGGGTGACATCAAATTCACGCGGGGACTCAAGGAGAGCCTCCAGCGTTTCCCGGACGGCCGCATCCCCCAGATCGGAGGCCCCGGTGACCGTGCGCGCGTAACGTCGCAGATATGGCAGCTCAGCTGCGACAGATCTCTTGAATGGCATATGCCCTCCCGCTTCCTGCAATCTAAACCGGTCACTTTTGAAAATGTTCCATCAGCTTGGAACATAGTTGCCCGCGATCCGTTTGTGCCATCGACGAAGCGGGGAAATCCCGCGACCGGGGGTGCGTCAACGTGACAAGTTTGATCAAGTCGGACATCGTGAGCAAGGCCGTATCTATGCATCCGCAGGAGACCATCACGATGCCGGAGGAGAAGATGCCCGAAAGGGACCTAAAGTCAGTCAAGGAGGCGACGATCGCTGGTGATGATCCAATTGGTAAGGCGCTGCGTCGGCTTCACGACGAAGTCGTCGCAGAACCGATCCCCGACGAATTTTTGCGCCTTCTGGGGGAAATTGAGCGCAAGCTGAATGGAGCGGCGACGTCGGAATGAATGATCCGGCACCAAAAACTGTCCCGCTCGATGACAAAGACTTTCGGGATCAGCTGGTTGCCATCATTCCATCGCTCCGTGCCTTTGCGCGGGGCTTGTGTGGGACGCGGGATATGGCGGATGACATGGTTCAGGATGCCATGACCCGCGCATGGGCGGCGCGGCAAAGCTATGCTGCGGGGTCAAACTTCCGCGCTTGGATGTTCATGATCCTGCGCAATCATTATTACACAACACTCCGCAAGAATGCCCGCATGGTGTCGTGGGACCCTGAAGTAGCTGAGCGTGTGCTCGTCGCTGCTCCGACGCAACAGGATGGCCTCAATGTGCGGGATGTTCAGGCCGCACTCCAGAAACTGCCTGCCGAACAGCGAGAAGTTCTCCTCCTCATCGGCGCAAATGGTGTTTCCTATGAGGAGGCCGCAGACATTATGGGCTGCGCGATTGGCACCATTAAGAGCCGGCTTGCGCGCGGCAGAGTGGCGCTGACGGCGCTTATTGACGGTCCTGCTTATAAGGATGAG